>JAHIYU010000001.1 GCA_018814885.1 bacterium
GCCGCCGCCGCCAGGTGGCAGATCGCGCCGCAGGCCATCACGCCGATCACCACGGCGTTGGTGGAGAGACCGCCCAGCAGAGCGTGCATCGCCCCCAACACAAATGTCCACAGCGGCGCCGTGCAGCCGGTGGCGGGCACGCCCGGATTGTAGGCCAGCAGCCCTTCGGTGGCCAGGGACCGGCCGTAGACCATGTGGATCCAGGCGTCGTCGAGGGGGAAACCCACGCCGAAGCCGGGCTGGCGGCCCACGAGCAGGACGGCGCCGGCGACCGCGGCCGCGAGGGCGATGACGAGGATGTTGTCGCGTCTGCTCAAGTGCGTTCGCTCCCGGTTGCGTGGGCCACTATAGCGTGGCGGCACCGGGATGAACAGGCGCAGCATCGGCGGGGTGGCTGCGCAGGGCGGGGTTTCGGCTCATCTGGTCGTTGAGAGCTCCTCCACGTGGAGGTATCGGCGAGAGATGACATCAAGAAATCCGCTCGCCGCTCCACCCGCCCGCCAACCCTTGCCCCCGCCGCCCCACTGGACCTACACTCCGGGCTCACCCCGGAGGGAGGTTCCCATGCGCCGCTGGCTCCGTCGTATCCTGGTTCTCGTCGCCCTGATCGCGGTGATCGTCGCGCTGCGTTTGACGCTCTTCCGTCCCGAGCCCGTGCCGGTCACCGTCCACGAGGTCGCGCGCGGGCGCGTGGAGGACACGGTGGTCAACTCCAAGGCCGGCACCGTCAAGTCGCGCCACAGGGCCGAGATGAGCCCGGGCCTGTCCGGCCTGGTGGCTGCCATACCGGTGAGGAAGGGCCAGTCCGTGCGCAAGGGCGACGTCCTGCTGCGCCTGGACGACGCCGAGCATCGCGCCAACCTGCTGCTGGCCGAGCGCGCCCTGGATGCCGCGCGGGCCGCCACCGAGGAAGCCTGCCTGGCCGCCGACCAGGCCGGGCGCGACCGGCGCCGCGCGGAGGACCTCTACGGCCGCGACCTGGTCTCCGACCACGAACTGGAGACCGCTCGCACCAACGACGACATCGCCCGCGCCGCCTGCCGCGCCGCCCGCCAGCGCGAGAAGCAGGCCGACGCCGCGGTCGCCGTCGCGCGTGCCACGCTGAGCAAGACCGTCATGACGGCGCCCTTCGACGGCGTCGTCCTGGACATCGAGGCCGAGGTGGGCGAGTGGATCTCGCCGTCGCCGCCGGGTGTGTTCATCCCGCCGGTGATCGACGTGATCGATCCGCGCGCGCTGTACGTGGAGGCGCCCCTGGACGAGGCCGACGTGGGTCGCGTCGTGGTGGGCCTGCCGGTGCGCGTCACCATGGACGCCTTCCGCGACCGGCCGTTCGCCGGAACCCTGACCTACACCTCGTCCTTCGTTGAGACCACCAAGGAGCAGAATCGCATCCAGACCGTGGAGGCCGAATTCACCGGCGGCGACCTGCCCGCCAACCTGCTGCCGGGCCTGTCGGCGGACGTGGAGGTGATCCTCGACGCGCGCGACGACGTGGTGCGTGTCCCCAGCTACGCCCTGCTCGAGGGCGGCCGCGTGCTGGTGGTCGTGGGCGACGAGCTGGTCTCGGTCGACGTGGAGACGGGCCTGCGCAACTGGGAGTTCACCGAGATCATCGCGGGGCTCGAGCCGGGCGACCGCGTCGTCGTCTCGCTGGACCGCATGGAGGTGCGCGCGGGCGCCCGCGTGCGCGTGGCCGACGAAGTGGCGCGATGACCCGGCATGCGATGATCCGGCTCGCGGGCATCTCGCGCACGTTCCTGGTGGGCGACCGCCCGGTGCACGCCCTGCGCGAGGTGGACCTGGCGATCGCGTCCGGCGAGTACGTCTCGATCATGGGGCCTTCGGGCTCCGGCAAGTCGACGCTGCTGAACATCCTCGGTTGCCTCGATCGTCCCGACGCCGGCTCCTACGGCCTCGAAGGGCGCGAGACCGCGGACCTTTCCGAGACCGAGCTGTCGAAGGTGCGGCGGCACAGTATCGGTTTCGTCTTCCAGTTCTTCCACCTGGTGCCGCGCCTGAATGCGGCCGAGAACGTCGAGCTGCCCATGGTCTTCGCCGGCGTCGAGCCGCCCGTGCGGCGCGAGAGGGTCGCCCGCGCCCTGGAGGCGGTCGGGCTCACCGGCCGCAGCGACCATCGTCCCGACCAGCTTTCGGGCGGCGAGCGCCAGCGCGTGGCCATCGCCCGGGCGGTCGTGATGGAGCCCGCCCTACTGCTCGCGGACGAGCCCACCGGCAACCTCGACACGACTGTCGGCGGCGAGATCGTCACCCTGCTCGAAAGCATGAACGCCGACGGCCTGACCCTGGTGGTGGTGACCCACGACCCGGACATCGGCCGGCGCGCCCGGCGCCGCATCCGGCTGCTGGACGGCAGCGTCGTCGCGGACGAGGAGGGCTGAGATGCGCGCTCGCGACATGGCCCGCTTCGCAGCCGGCAGCCTGCGCGGACACGGTCTGCGCACCGGCTTCTCCCTGGTCGGCGTGGCCATCGGCGTGGCGTCGGTGATCCTGCTGACGGCCCTGGGCGAGGGGGCGCGCCTCTACGTCACCGGAGAGTTCGCCTCGCTGGGCACGAACCTCCTGATCACCATCCCCGGCAAGACCGAGACCTTCGGCGGCGCGCCCATGGTCAACACCGCGCCCAACGACCTGACCGTCGACGACGCGGACGCCTTGGCCCGCCGCGTGCCCCAGGTGCGGCGCGTGGCGCCGGTGGCCCTGGGCGGCGCGCGCATCC
>JAHIYU010000002.1 GCA_018814885.1 bacterium
GCCGGCCGCGGCCGGCGCGGCGCCGCCTCCCGGCGCCGGCGAGAAGCAGCGGCTGCGCGAGGCCTTCGAACGCAACATGCGCGAGGGCGATCTGGAGATGGCCCGCACCCTGATCGGGGAGATGCTGCGCTTCGAGCCCGCCAACCCCCTGCTGCACTACAACGCGGCCTGCGTGGCCGCGCGCGCGGGCGAGCCCGGCGAAGCCATGGCGTCGCTGCGACAGGCGGTCGCTTCCGGCTACGACGACGTGCGCACCCTGGAGGCGGATGCCGACCTCACGATCCTGCGCGGGACCGCGGCCTACGAGCAGATCATCGGGGATCTGGTGGCGGACCTGCTGGACGAGGCGCGCCGGGAGCGCGTCGCGCTGGTCGACGGGGCCTGGCGCGGGCTCGGCCGCCTCGAGGACCGGGCGAGCGGCGCCGGGATCTCGCTGGACATGATGTTCGACGACGACGGTTTCCACGTGCGGGCCACCGGGCCCGCCGGCGTCATGCGTCCGGCCGGTGCCGACGCCCGCGGCGGGGAGCTGCTGGTCACCCTCACAGCCCCCGACTCGGCCAGGAGCTTCGACACGCGCCGCGCCTGGCGCTTCGGTTTCGGTTCCAGCGCCGGCGAGCCCCGGGGCCGGCTGCTGGGACTGCCCGGGCAGCCCCTGCACCAGCGGGTCCTGGAACTGGCGCCCTCCTTCGCGGCCGGTCCCGCGCCCGATACGATCACCCTCGCCGCGGACATGCCCTGGGCATACCTGGCGCCGTACTCCGTGCCGGCGGACACGCTCTTCGGCGTGAACATCGGACACACCGGCCCCGGCCGGTTCACGCAGCTCGTCCGGGATCCCGCGATGGCCGACGCCGCGGCGCTCTGGCACCGTTTCCGGCCGGTGACGGTCGCGCTGGGCGGCTCGTCCGCGCCGCGTCTGGCCGCCCGCGTGCCCAACGCCCTGGTCGGCGCCACACCCGTGACGATCGAGCTGGCGGCGTGGTCGTCCCGGGGCGGCGAGGCGATCCTGACCATGGACGTGACCGACCGCGAGGGCAACTCCGTGGTCGGCTCGGGCGACACGGCAACCGGGGTCGTCCTGCAGCCGGGACTGAACACCTGGACGCGCCATGCCGACCTGTCGTCGTTGCCGGACGGCCCCTATCGCCTGAGCGCGCGGCTGGATCCGACCGGCGACCGGCAACTTTCCTGCCGGATCGACGTGCTGCGCTTCGACAGCCTCTGGCTTTCCCGGACCCGCGACCGCACCAAGCCCCTCTCCCACCTGGAGCGCCCGAGTCTCGACTGGCGTCTGGGGTTGATCGCCGACGGGCTGGCCGGGCGCGACCCGCGGACCTATCCGGCCCCCCTGTGGACCACCGTCGCCGAGGTGGAGACCCTGCTCGCGAGGCACGCGCAGGCCGGCACGATCCTGCCTGCGCGCGGACTCGTGACGATCGCCTGCCCCGTCGGGGATGGCCGCCTCTTCCCGCAGACGCTGGCCTTCCGCCCTGGCTGGGAAGATGAAGGGACCGGCCCGTTGCTGGTCGTCCTGGATGCTGGAGGATGGAATGCGCCGGATCTCATGCCGGCCCTCGCCGGCGACGCGGCGGCGCGGTCGGCCTTCTCGAAGCTCGGCGGCGTGGCGGCCCGCCCCGGTCTGCCGGCGGCCGTGGCCGGCACCTGGGACGCCGATACCTGGACGGCGGCGCGCGCGGCGCTGACCTGGCTCCGCGACCGTTTCCCCGACCGCCCCATGAAGCTGGCCGCCATCGACGGGTCGTCGTCAGCGGCGGACCTGCGGGGCGAATACGCCGCCACCGTGCGCGATGCGGTATCCTTCGCACCGGGCGGCGACACGAGCGGGGAATTGCTGGCGTGGCTGGCCGAGGCGCCCTAGCCCGGCGGGTCGTCAGAGGGAGCCGAAGAAATTGACGTCCCCGAAATCGTCGGCGTCCTCGCCGAAGGCGGTCATCTCCGTGCCGTCGAGGATGAAGGTGGCCTGCTCGCCGAAGACCCGGCTGAACTCGACCGTGCTCGGTTCGATGCCGCCATGGTCGAGCTGGATCTCCACGAAATTCTCGTTCACGCGGGACGTCAGCGATGCGTCGCAGACGGGGCAGTGGAAGGTCGCCTTCTCGCCCTTCACCAGGGGGAAATTGGGATCGACGATCAGGCGGTAGTCCCCGGGCCTGGCGCTGAGCAGGATCAGCCCCCGGTGCTTGCCATCGTCGACGACGAAGATGATCTTCACATTCGGGTTCAGGACTGCCTTACAATGGGGACAGATGTAGGCTTTCTTCATGGTGAACCCCCGCCGCGCCGCGCCGCGGCATCAAACTTGAGCTGGCATTCGCCCGTGATTCGAGTGAACATCAAAAAGGAGTTATACGCCTCACAAACACGGGAGTCAAGACCATGAACGCACTGCGCACCGCAATAGCCACTCTGACGATCTGCGCCGCCGCGGCGCCGGGCCTCGCCGGCGTCCCCCACGTGGAAAACGGCGCCGCGCCGCGCGACGGCATCGTCGATTACGCCCTCGAGGAACAGTGGCGCGCGGGAGGCGTCGACGACGACGAGAATCTCTTCGGCGTCATCGCACAGGTGCTTGCCGACGAGGACGGCAATCTCTACCTGCTGGACCAGCAGCTCTCGGAAGTCGCGGTCCTCTCTCCGAACGGCGAGCGGATCGCCACCCTGAGCCGGGAGGGAGACGGGCCCGGCGAGTCGCGGCGCCCCAACGACATGTTCTTCCTGCCCGACGGCGGCATCGGCCTGGTCCAGGTCTTTCCGGGCAAGATCGTCCTGATCGACCGGGCGGGGGATCCCGCCGGCACCTTCCCCTTCAAGTCCGGCGACCCCACCTCGGGGGCCGGCTTTTCGGTGCTCGTCCGGGGCAAGTGCCGCGGCGGGAACATCGTCCTGGTCGGCATCGACCAGTCCTTCGCCGCGGGACTGCTGGAGCAGACGTACTTCCTGCGCGGCTTCTCCGCCGAGGGCGAGGTGACGGCCAGCTACGTCACGAAATCCGCCCAGCAGAACTTCGCCGACATGGTGCTCGACGAGGTGGGGGTCGATTTCGTCTGGACGCGCTGGGACGTGGCCGGCGACGGCAGCCTCGTGGTGGCGCCGCACCGCAACCGCTACCTGCTGGAGATCCGCGACGCCGCCGGCGAGCTGCAGCGCACCTTCTCCCGCCCCTACGCGCCCCTGCCGCGCGAAGAGGCGGACACGCGCCGGGCGATCTCGGTGCTCGAGGCGCAGGGCCGCAACTACCCGGTGATGCCGCGCATCACCGTGTCGGACCTGGAGCCCGACATCAGCGCGGTGCAGGTCCTGGACGACGGCACGATCTGGGTCACCACCAACCGGGGCGTGCGCGGACAGCCCGCGGGCGTGATGCTGACCTACGACGTCTTCGACCCCGACGGCGTCTTCGCGCACCAGGTCCGCATGCACGCGGACGGCGACGGCATGAACGATCTGCTCTTCTTCGTGGACGGGGAGCGCGCCGTGCTCATCCGGAACTTCCTTAACGCCTACCTGTCGTCGGTGGGCGTGGAGAGCGAAGGCGAGAACGCAGAGCCCATGGAGATCGTGGGCTGCCGGATCGTCCGTTGACGAGCGCGCCGGCCAGCGCAGGGAACCGGGCTCCCGAGCGTTTTTTTACGGGAGTCGGCGGCGCCGCGGGCGCCGGCCGGCGCCGCCTGCGTGGCCCTCGACGCCGTACCGAAACCGGGAGACGACCCCCATGCCGCGATTCCAGAACTCCAGGGCCTTGCGTACCGCCGGTCTCGCCCCGCTCCTGTCGTCCCTCGCGGCGGCCTGCTTCGCCTCCGATGCGCCGCCGCGCGTTGCCAATCCCGACCGGCCCGTCAACGGCGTCGCGACCTGCTCGCTGGATGAACTGTGGCGCCGCGGCGGCGAGCAGGACGAGCTCTTCTTCGGCCTCGTCGTGCAGGCCTGTGCAGCTCCCACCGGCGAGATCTTCCTGCTGGACGCCCAGCTCAACGAGGTGCTGGTCCTCTCCCCCGCGGGCGATCTGCTGCGCACGATCGGACGCGAGGGTGAAGGACCCGGCGAATTCCGGGGAGCCGGCGACCTGCTGCTGATGCCCGAAGGTACCGTTGGCATCGTGCAGCGCATGCCGGGCGCGATCGTCCTGATGGCGCCGGACGGCGTACCGGCGGGAACCGTCCTGCCGGGCGATCCCACCACCGGCGGCCGCGACTTCCTCAGCGGCGCCCGGGCCGCCGCCGAAGGCCTGGTGCTGTCCGGCGCCCACATGACGCGCACCGACAAGGGCCGCTCGCGCCGCAGTTTCATCAGCTTGTACGGACTCGACGGCATAGAACGCACGGAATACATCGGCCAGGACGAGGTTTTCGACTACTCCGCGCGCGGTTTCAAGGAGGCCGACCAGTACTTTCCCGGCGAGGGCCACTGGGACGTCGCGCCCGACGGACGGGTCTTCGTCGCCACCGCACGCGATGAATACGCCATAACCGTCTTCACCCCGGACGGCGCGCCCGTCGCCATGTTCAGCCGCGAGTACGAATCCTGGCCGCGGACCCGGGAGATCCTCGACCGGCTCGATGCCGGCTGGAGATCCGGCCGCCGCTTCGCCCGCTTCGGCGTGGAGCAGGAATTCGCCGCGTACGAACCAGACATCCTGCGCCTGGAGATCCGCGACGGCGAGCTGTGGGTGCTCCCCAGCCGGGGGATCCGCGACCAGTTGCCGGGCGTGCTGCAGACCTGGGACGTCTTCACGGCGGAGGGTGTTTTCGACCGCCAGGTATCACTGCAGGCGCCGGGGGACGGCACCCGCGACCGCGTGATCCTGCTGGACGCCGCCCGCGCCCTCGTGGTAAGCGGTTTCCAGGACGCGCGCGACGCCTTCACCGGCGCCGGGGGCGACGACACCGAGGACGATCTCGAATTTGCAACACCGATAGAAGTTATAGCGTATGCAATCCGTTGACATGCTCTCAACGGCCAACCCAATCTCGAACGGAGACGCTTGCGATGAAGCGATTTGCCATGCTCACCGCCCTCGCGCTGGCCACAGCGTTGTTCTTTTCCGGCTGCGGCGGCAACGGAGGCGGAGACGAGTCCGCCGCTGACAGTACCGCGGCCGATACGAGCGCCGCCGACACGACCGAAACCGAGACCAAGCAGGAGAAGGCCATCAAGGTCGATGTGGGACTGGTCCGCAACGGAGAGCTGGTGCAGCCCGTCTATGCCGACGGCGTGCTGCGCACCATCCAACAGGTGGAGGTGCGCAGCAAGCTGGGCGGAGAGCTGATGTCGATCCACGTGCGCGACGGCGACCGCGTCCGCGCCGGCCAGATGCTGGCCAGCCTCGATGCCCGCGAATACCGCCTCGCGCTGGAGGAGAGCCGCTACCGGCACATCCAGGCCCTGAGCGAGATCGCCGCCGAGGGTGAGGAGCAGGTCGCCGACCGGGCGGCGCTGGCCGCCTTCGTGGAGCAGCGCGATGCCCTGCTGGCCCTGCGGGCGAGGCGGGAGATCGGCGAGGAGGAGTTCCAGGCGCTTCTGCTGGACCTGGAGGTGAACTCGCTGAAACAGGGGGCCTTCCGCCAGGACACCTTCGCCCAGCGCACCGGACTGGCCGACGCCCGCATCGCCGAGGAGCGCGCGCGACTCAACCTCGAGTACACGGACATCCGCGCGCCCTTCGCCGGCGTGGTCAGCGGGTTCGCCGTGGTCAAGGGGGAGAACATCAGCGTGGGCCAGGCGCTCTGCAACATCACCGACGACAGCGAGCTCGAGGCGGTGGTCAACGTGCTCGAGGCCGACCTCGGCGACCTGACCGAGGGACGCGCCGCGCTGGTGGGGGTGCCCGCGGTGGACGACACGATTCGCGCGACCGTCGATGTCATCAGCCCCACGCTGGACGAGACCAGCCGCACATGCCAGGTGATCATCCGCTTCCCCAACACCGAACGCAAGTACCGCCCAGGCATG
This sequence comes from bacterium, assembly GCA_018814885.1. NCBI lineage: Bacteria > bacterium. The sequence continues at coordinate 5,974 of JAHIYU010000002.1, forward strand.
TTCGCACGCGCCGAGATGGCCGCGCGCATCCACACCGACCGCCTGCTGGTGCCGCGCGAGGCCGTGCTCACGCGCGACGACCGCACGCTCGTCTTCAAGGTGACGCCAGAGCCCCGCGCCCAGTGGCTCTACGTGGACACGGGTCTCGAGAACAGCGAGTGGGTCGAGATCCTCAAGGTGCACAGCGGCGGTACGCTGGCCGCGGGCGACAAGGTGGTGGTCAGCGACCACCTCACGCTGGCCCACGAGGCGAAGCTCGATGTCCGCAGGACGGTGCCGGTCAGCGACCGCTGGGCCTTCGCCACGGAGGAGATGGACTGATGATACATGGCGCGATTCGTCGTCCGGTCGCCGTCCTGATGCTCTTCGCGGGGCTCGTCGTGATAGGCATCCAGTCCTACGACCGCCTGCCGGTCGATCTGCTGCCCAGCATCAACACGCCAAACCTGACGGTGATCACCAATTATACCGAGGTCCCCGCCGACGACCTCACGCGCCTGGTGACCCAGCCCCTGGAGGAGCGCATCACCGGCCTGGCCGGCGTGCGGCAGGTGGTGTCGCGCACCCGCGAGGGCGTCTCGACGATCACCGTGCAGTACGAGTGGGGCACGGAGATGGAATTCGCCAACCTCCACCTGCGCGAGGCCGTCGACCAGGTCTCCAATCGCGACGACTTCCCCGACAACGCCGAACGCCCGCTGATCCTGCGCTGGGACCCCGGCGCGCGCCCGATCGCCATCCTGGTGATCGAGGGCGACGACGACATGGCCGAAATGACCGAGTTCTGCAACGAGGTCGCCAAGCCGGCCCTGGAACAGATCGACGGCGTGAGCCAGGCCGAGGTGATCGGCGGCCGCGACCGCGAGATCCTGGTGCGCCCCGACTTCGGCAAGCTGCGCCTCTACGGCCTGACCATGCAGAACATCCAGTCCGCCCTCTCGCTGTCGAACGTGAGCTTTCCCGGGGGACGCGTGCGCAAGGGCCCGCTGCAGCTGCCCCTGCGCATCCTGGGCGAGTTCGAGACCCTCGACGACATACGTCGCACCGAGATCCCGACGCAGCGTTCCGGCATCATCACCATCGCCGACGTGGCGGAAGTAGTGGACACGGTCAAGGAGCCCGAGGGGGCCACGCTGCTGGGCAAGGACGAGGTCGTCTCGATGCTGCTGTACAAGGAGGTCGGCGCCAACACCATCGACGTCACCGAGGAGGTGGACCACATCCTCGGCATCGTCAAGGGCCAGTACGCCGGCTTCGACTACCGCTTCGTCTACCGCGACGCCGACTACGTGCGGGAGAGCTTCCGCGGTTTGACCCAGTCGCTGCTCTGGGGCGCCGGGCTGGCCTTCCTGGTGCTGTTCTTCTTCCTGCGCGACTGGCGCAGCCCCTTCGTGGTGAGCCTGTCGATCCCCATCAGCATCGCCTCGACCTTCGCCTTCATGCACCTCTTCGACGTGAACATCAACCTGATGTCCCTGGGCGGGCTGTCGCTGGCGGCCGGCATGCTGGTGGACAACGCCATCGTGGTGCTGGAGAACATCAAGCGTCACCTGGCCGAGTGCGCCGACGGCCGGGGCATCGCCGCCGTCTGCGCCGAGGCCACCAAGGAAGTCGCTTCGCCGGTGATCGCCGCGACACTCACCACGGTCGCCGTCTTCTTCCCGGTGATCTACGTGCCGGGCATCGCGGGCGAGTTCTTCCGCGACCAGGCCCTGACCGTGACCATCTCCCTGCTGCTTTCGGTGGCCACGGCCCTGCTGCTGCAACCCACGCTGTCGGCCCGCTTCCTGCGCGCGGGCGGCGAGCGGCCGCGGGGGCTGTTCAAGCTGTCGGACGCCATGTTCCGGCGCCTGCACGACGTCTACCACGCCGGCCTGCTGCGGGTGTTGGCGCACAAGGGGGCCTTCCTGGGCGTCCTCTTCCTGGCGATGGCCGGCTCGGTGTTCGTGGCGCTGGACCTGCCGCGCTCGTTCCTGCCCGAACGCACCAGCGGCGACTTCACGCTGGCCCTGGAGCTTCCCAACGGGACGCCCCTGGAATCGACCCAGGCCACGGCCGCCGACCTGTCGGCGCTCCTGGTGGGCATGCCCGAGGTGCGCACCGTCTTCTCCCAGGTGGGCCAGACCGAGCGCACACTGGCCGCGCTGAAGGAATACACCGCCGCCAACACGGTGCGCATCAGGGTGCTGCTGCACCCCGCCCGCAACGGCGCGGAGCGCATGGCGCGCGTGAAGGACCGGCTGCGCGGGACGCTCGAGCGGATGGAGGGTGTCGTGAACGCCTTCCACGACGAGGGCATCGGCCTGCAGGAGATCCTCGCCAGCGGCGAGGCCCCCTTCAACCTGGGCGTGGTGGCCGAACGGCCGGAGGACGCCCTGTCCGTCGCCGACGCCCTGATGACCGAGCTGCAACCCGTCGCCGGACTCACGGATCTGGAGATGGACCGGGTCCTGGGCAATCCCACCGTGGAGATCAACATCGACCGCGAGGCGGCGCTGCGCCACGGCATCAACCCCGACCTGCTCGCCCGCGAGCTGCAGGCGCGCATCCAGGGCGTCGTGGCCACCACCTTCAACGAGGTCGAACAGCGCATCGACATCGCGGTGCGCCTGCCACTGGACGAGAGACGGAACCTGGACGGCGTGCTGGCGTCGCCCGTGGACGTCGGCGGGGGCAAGACCGCGCCGCTGAGCAGCTTCGTGACCCTGGCCGAGGGCCGTCCCGTGCGTGAAGTCGTGCGGCTCAACCAGCGCCGGCAGATCACCATCAGCGGCGACATCGCCGGACGCAAGCTGAGCAAGGTCTGGTCCGACGTGAACGCCGTGCTGGACGACCTGCAGACGCCGGAGGGCGTGGGTTTCGTGGCCGGCGGCGAGCAGGAGGAAATCAACAGTTCCTTCCGCGACCTGGGCTGGGCGCTGCTCCTGTCGGCCCTGCTGGTCTACATGATCCTGGCCGCCCAGTTCGAGTCGTTCCTCGACCCGCTGATCATCACGGCGGTGCTGCCCGTCGGCGTGCTGGGCGCGGCCCTGACCCTCGCGATCAGCGGCCACACCTTCAACATCATCTCCCTGATCGGTCTGGTGGCGCTGCTCGGCATCTCCGTCAACGACGCCATCGTCAAGGTGTCCACCATCCGCCGGCTGCGCGGCGAGGGGCTGCCCGGCCGGGCGGCCATCATCGAGGCCAGCCGGCTGCGCTTCAGGCCCATCATCATGACCACCCTGACGACGGTGCTGGCCATGGTACCCATGGCCATCGGCATCGGCACCGGCGAGCAGATCCAGCGACCCCTGGCGGTGACGATCCTCGGCGGTCTGAGCCTCGCCACGCTGCTGACGCTCTTCTTGACGCCGGTGATCTACGAGATCTTCCACAAGCGGCTCGACAAGGACTTCACCGGGGGGCAAGCGGCGTGATCAAGGCCTTCATCGACCACCCGGTGGCCACCTGGATGCTCTTCACCGCCCTGGTGATCACGGGCATCTACGCCCTGCCCCGCCTGGAGATCGAGGCCATGCCCGAGACCGAGCTGCCCTCGCTCTCGGTCACCACCTCGTGGACCGGCGCCTCGCCGGCCGCGATGCTCCGCTCGATCACGATCCCCGTCGAGGAGGCCGCGCGCAAGGTCTACGGCGTGGAGAACATCGAGTCCAGTTCCCGGCCCGGCTGGTGCCAGGTCACCGTCGAGTTCCGCCGCGACGTCGACCTGGAGTTCGCCCAGCTCGACCTCGCAGAGCAGCTGGGCTCGGTGCGCCGCGACCTGCCCGCCACTGCCGGCCAGCCCCGCGTGGTGCCCCACGTGCCGGAGGAGTTCCGCACCGAGGACTTCATGACCATCAGCCTGATCTCGCCGCTCTCGGCGAACGATCTGCGCGACAAGGCCGAGACCTGGCTGTCGGCCCGCCTGCTGGCGATTCCCGGCGTGGCGGACGTAGAGTTGCAGGGCGGCGCCCTGCCCCTGCTGAAGATCCTGCTGGACCACGAGGCCATGGAGCGCTACGGCATCCACGCCGACGAGGTGTACGAGCAGATCGACGCCCTGGACGAGATCGTGCCGGCCGGCGCCGTCCGCCGGCTCGGCCGCGAGCTGGCGGTCAGCGTGCAGGATTCGGTGACCGTGCGGAAGATCATGAACACCATCGTGGCCAACGTGGGCGGCCAGCCGATCACCCTGGACCGCATCGCCGACCTGGCCCGCAGCTTCGACGACCCCACCTACTTCGTGCGCATCAACGGCGACAACGTGATCCAGGCCTCGATCGCCAAGCGCAGCGGCACAAACGCCATCTCCGTCAGCCGGCGCGTCCGCGCGGCCTTGCCGGAGGTCAAGGAATCGCTGCCGTTCCCCGTGGAGTTCGAGATCGACACGGACAACGGCAAGGATCTGCAGGACAAGGTGGAGGAGCTGGTCTGGCGCTCGCTGATCATCCTCGTGCTGCTGTTCCTGTTGCTGGCGGCGGCGCTGCGTCGCGTGCGCTTCACGGCCATCGTTGTGAGCTCGATCCTGCTGGCCATCGTGATCTGCCTGTCCATGTTCTATTTCTTCGGCGTCTCGGTGAACTTCATCACCATCAGCGGCCTGACCGTGAGCTTCGGCATGCTGCTGGACAACAGCATCCTGGTGCTGGACGCCATCCACCGCCGCGTCACCCGCCGCCGCCATCGCGACCCCAGACGAGCCCTGATCAGCGGCACCAGGGAGGTGGCCTTCCCCATCACGGCCACCACGCTGACGACCGTGATCGCCTTCATGTCGTTCATCTACCTGAGCGACCGGCTGGCCATCTACTACGCGCCGCTGGCCATCGCGGTGGGCATCGCCATGCTGGCGTCGGTCTTCGTGGCCTTCGGCTGGATCCCGGTCGCCCTGCGCAAATTGACCGAGGAGGAGATGGCGCGGGAGAACGGCGACATCACCGAGCAGACCGGCTGGGCGCTGCTCTGGCGCTGGGCGCTCGTCTCGGTAGTGCTCGGCGCCCTCGCTTTCGCGGCCTTCGCCCTGGTCAAGGACTGGAACGCCGCCCGCGACATCTGGCCCTGGTTCGCGGGCGCGCTGGGCCTGATGATCCTGGTCGGTCTGTTCGCCAGCTACGTGGAACGCCTCACCGCCCTGCACCTGCGCTTCTGGTGGTATCCGGTGCTGCTGCTGGCCGGCGTCATCTGGGGCGGCATCCACCTCTACCGCAACGAGGTGAACATGGGCGGGTTCTGGCGCCAGCAGGACAAGGAGACCCTGGTGGTCTACCTCGAACGTCCTGTCGGCACGGACGTGATCCTCGCCAGCGAGACCATGAAGAACTTCGAGCGCGAGATCGACCCCATCCCCGCGGGCGTCACCATGAAGACGACCTCCTGGGACAACCGCGCCTTCATGCGGATCGAGTTCGAGGACGAGATGCTGCGCACAGAGTACCCCGAACTGTTCCGCAACCGACTGATCATGCTCGCCGAGGAGATGGGCGGCATGTTCATCTGGATCAACGGCTTCGGCGACCCCTACATGAAGGGCGGCCGGGGCGGCGGCATGAGCAACTCGTTGATCCGCATCACGGGCTACAACAGCAAGGAGCTGGACGGGATCTGCGAGGGCACCATGGACCGCCTCTCGCACAACCGCCGCGTGCGCAACGTGCGTCTGACCGGCGGCGACAGGTTCGACAGGTCCGATACGGACGAGACGCTCATCCTCATCGACCGCCAGGCCCTGGCCAACCGGCACCTGACCGTGATGGAGGTGGTCGGCTACCTGCGGCGGCTGCTGGGCATCGAGTTCCCCTGGCACATGCTGGTCGAGGGCGAGGACCAGCGCCTGCAGCTGTCCTTCGCCAACGCCGACAACATCCAGTACGACCAGATCGTCAACAAGACCATGACCACGCGCGGCGGCCAGCGCGTGCGCTTGTCCGACCTGGTGGAGCTGGTGCAGCGCCCGGTGATCACTTCGATCAACCGCCGCGACCAGCAGTACTCCATGCAGATCAACTGGGAGTACATCGGCACCGACAAGATGCGCCAGCGGTACATCAGCGACATCCTCGACGGCATCGAGCTGCCCTACGGCTACACGGTCGAGGACGTCTCCGGCGAGCAGCTCAGCGAGGAGGAGGAGGAAGAGCTCAACAACATGCTGTGGCTCACGGCCGTCTTCATCTTCATGACCCTAGCCGCCCTTTTCGAGAGCGTGACGCTGCCGCTGCTGGTGCTGCTCTCGCTGCCCATGGCCCTGAGCGGCGTGATGGCCATCTTCTGGCAGACCGGCTCGCAGTTCGACTCTTCGGCGCGGATCGGCCTGGTGCTGCTGTTCGGCATCGTGGTCAACAACGCGATCCTCCTGGTCAACCGCTTCAGGCTGCAGGTGCGCGAGATGCTCGATGACGACCACCGCTGGAGCCACCTCGTGCCGGATATCCCGCGCCTGGGCGGCGTCAACCTGTGGCGTCTGCCGGCCGCCGAACGGCGCGAGCTGCTGCGGCGCGCCATCTGCGAGGGCACGCGCATCCAGCTGCGCTCGATCCTGCTGACCAGCGGCACGACCATCGCCGGGCTGCTGCCCCTGCTGATCCGCCTGACCGACGCCGAGGGGAAGGACATCTGGGAAAACCTGGCCCTGTCCAGCATCGGCGGCCTGGCCTCGAGCACGATCCTGATCGTGAGCTGCATGCCCGTTCTGTACTGGGTGTTCACGCACCTGGGCTGGTGGATCGCCATCGGCTGGGCGCGGCTGCGCGGCCGGATGCCGGTGCACCAGCCCGTCGGGCCGCCATCCCCCCTTGATCCGGACGGCGCGCCGGTATAGGCTACGCGTCCCCCACCGGAGACCACCGGATCGATCCGCAAGGAGATGGTGACCATGGCCAAGCACATCGACATCCTGCTGCTCTGCGCCCTGCCCGCCTCGGGCAAGTCCGAAGCGCGCCGCTACCTGTCGAGTTTGTCGCCCGAGCAGTGCCACGAGCAGTTCGGTATCGGCCACACTGTGCAGCTCGACGACTACCCCTACGTGCACATGATGCGCCGCGCCAGCGAGGAGCTGCGCGCCCTCGGTCACGACCCGGTGTTCTTCGACTCCGGCAGCCTGCCCATGAAGGACCCCCTGGACTGGGGCACCTTGATGAAGCTGCTCAACGAGGACTACCGCGACCTCGTGTCGCGCAACCGCCCCGCCCCCGCCTGCGCCGTCACCTGGCTGATGGAGCGCTACGACGCCTGCCGCGAGAAGGCCGGCGCCGGGGCTTTCTGGCGCGAACTCGACGGCGCCGCGCGCGCGAAGCTGATCGAGAGCCTCGAGCCCGAGGCGAGGAAGCTCCTGGACGACAAGGTGGCCGAAGTGCCGGATTCGCTGGACGGCAAGACCGTGGTGGTGGAATTCGCCCGCGGCGGCCGCGACGGGTCGAAGATGCCCCTGCCCGACCCCTGGGGCTACCAGTACTCGCTGCGCATGCTCTGTCCCGAGATGCTGGCCAGGTCGTGCATCCTGTACATCTGGGTCACGCCCGAGGAGTCGCGCCGCAAGAACGACGCGCGCGCCGATCCCGACGATCCCGGCTCGATCCTGCACCACGGCGTGCCCATCGAGGTCATGATGAACGACTACGGCTGCGACGACATGGCGCACCTGCTGGAGACGTCGGAGGTGCCCGACACGATCACCGTCAAGGCCCGCGGCGAGACCTACCACCTGCCGCTCGGACGCTTCGACAACCGGGTCGACCGCACCACCTTCATCCGCGAGGACGAGTCCAGGTGGTCGGCCGAGGACGTGGCCAGGCTGCAGGCCGGCATGCGGGAAGCCTTCGAGCAGATCTTCTCGCAGCTGTAGGCATCGGGCGTATCCGCGAGGAAGAGGGCTGGCGCACGCCGGCCCTCTTCCCTACGTTCATCCTACAGACAAGCCAATAGCACCCGGGCAGGCCCCTCACGCCAGGTTCCTGTCCGGGCGTTTTTTTATACCCCACGCAAACGGGGAGGCCCGTCATGAGAAAACGCCACGCCACCCGCATCCTCATCGTCACCCTGGCCGCGGCCGCGGGCTTCGCGCTGCTGCACGGCTGCGCGCTCGACAGACCGTTCGCGCCGGACGACGTCGCCGCGTCGGCCACGCCCGCCAGCGTGCTGGACGCGCTGCGCAACGCCTACGAGAGCATGTCCCTCGACGCCTACGCGAACCTTCTGCACCGCGACTTCCACTTCGTCTTCGCCGACCCGGGCAAGGCCCCCTTCGACCGCGGGGCCGACCTGGCCTCGACCGGCCGCATGTTCTCGGGCGTCGCGCAGAAGAACAGCGCCGGCCAGGACGCGCCCGCCGTCGCGGGCGTCGCCTTCGCCCGGCTGGAGATCCTCGGGGGCTGGGAGCGCGTCACCGGCGACGAGGTCACCTGGTCGGGCGAGGCGGACGTCATGCGCGCCCTGATCCAGTACCGCTTCGCGCTGCGCCTGGAGCGGGGCGGCCGGATCTGCGCTTCCGGCCGCCAGGTCGTCTACGCCGTGGCCGTGGAGACCGAGGACTGGGACGGCTCGCTGTACTGGCGGTGGCAGCTCCTGGGACAGCGCGACCTCTAGCAGGCTCCTGCTGGCGCTGGCCCGCGGGCGCCCGGCGAACGGACCGTCAGCCGGGCGCCCTGTTGCTTTCCGGGAGTTCCTGGTGCATACTCATGGCATATCCGATATCAGACCTCGCCCATGATCCGGAGGTCCCGCCATGACGCGTCGCCGTCCGACCGTGTCCTTCTTCGTGTTCGCCGCGACCCTGGGGCTGGCGCTGGCCGGGTGCTCCAGCGACGAGATCACCGATCCTGGTTCTAGCGGCCCGATCCCGCCCGCGACGCCGGACGGACTCATGCGGGACTTCGAGCTGGCCTACACGCGTATGGACCTCGCAGGATACACCGCCCTGCTGCACGACGGCTTCGACTTCAAGTTCCTCGATTCCCGGCGCGACGCCGTGCAGTGGAGCCGCGACCTGGAGATCTCCTCCTCGGGAAACATGTTCGACGGGAATCCGGGCGAATTGTTCGACGGCCTCATCTCGTGTTCCGGCGTCGACAGCATCAGCATCGGCGAGCTGATCCGCGTGACGCCCTGGGAGCAGACGGGTCCCGACGACCCCGATTACCCCGGCACCGAACAGGCGCTGTACCAGGTCAGCATCGTCTTCCACGTGGACGGCGGGGAGAACATCTTCACCATCGGCACCGGACAGGTCTTCTACGTCAAGGCCGAGCAGGTCGCGCGGCACGACGGCGCGTCGGTCACCGGATATTTCCTCCACGGCCAGCGGGACATGCGCCCCGCGAAGGGCATCGTCGACCTGTACTGGGGGGACATCAAGATGATGTTCCTGCCCGGGCGGGAATGAGCGCGAATCGATCCGAGACGGGCGTGCCGGCACGAATCCCCCCACGCCCCGGACGGAGATGACATGACGACCATTCAGGTATCCCCTATTCGCTCAACACGATGCTGCAAATCCAAGGAAGGGGAATCCGGTACTTTCAAGGGGCGCCCTAGAATCGCTCTACGTAGAGCGATCCAACCTTCGGCGGCACAATGACAGGAGCACGACAGTGACGAATATTCGAAATGATGCCTTGCCCGCATTGCTCTGCACGATCCTGGCCGCCCTCTGGCTGTCCGGCTGCTCCGGCGACGACCCCGTCGATCCCGGCCCGGACGACGACCCCTACCCGTGGCCCGTCACCGCCGACGCGCTGATGGCGAACTTCGAGCGCGCCTACGAGGAGCTCAGCGGCGCCGAGTACGGCAGGCTGCTGCACGCCGACTTCCAGTTCATGTTTTTCGGCACCAAGGACCGGGTCTCCACCTGGAACAGGGACGAGGATCTGGCCGGCACCAGCTACATGTTCAGCGGCAATCCGGCGGCCGACGAGCACTGGGGCTATCGTCCCGGGGTGGAAGGCATCACCGTCAACACCCTGGTCCGCCAGACGGAATGGACGGAAACCGCCAACGACGACCCCGACTTCCCCAACTCGTCGCGGGCCGAGTACAGGGTCGGGTTCGTGTTCATGCTGGAAGGCGGCACGAACACCTTCACGATCGACTGCGACCAGATCTTCTACGCCAAGGAGGTCGTGGACGGCTGGCAGCTCGTCGGACAGCAGGATGTCGGTTCCTCCGCCAGGGCCAACGAGGACATGACGTGGAGCACGTTGAAGTGGCTCTACCGGGACCCGGATTTCTACCAGTGGTCCGAGACACCGGACGAACTGATGGGGACCTTCGCGCAGGCCTACGGCGAGATGAGCATCAATCCCTACGAAGACATCCTGCACGAGGACTTCAAGTTCATCTTCATCGACGACGTCGCGATCTGGGACAAGGCCGACGACCTGGCCTCGACCGCCAACATGTTCGCCGGCAATCCGGGCCAGAACCCGGACGGGAGCTTCCGGGAAGGAGTCCAGAGCATATCGCTCAACACCCTGATCCGACAGACCCCCTGGGAGGGGATACACGCCAACGATCCCGATTTCCCCGACTCCGAACGCGCGCTCTACCAGGTGAACATCAGGTTCACCCTGGAAGGCGGTCTGAACACGATCACCGTCGCGTCCGACCAGGAATTTTACGTCAAGGCCGAGCAGATCGACCAGGGCGACGGCACGACCCGCACCCGCTACTTCCTCGCCGGCCAGCGCGACCTCGGATATCGCGGCAAGGCCAACGAGGATGTGACATGGGGCCAGGTCAAATCGCTGTATTCTCCGTCGGATATGACCAGGGCACGACTGCAGGAGGACCGATAGCGGTGCATCGGAAACGACTCGCACGGCTCGCGATCGCCTGGATGATCCTGGCAGCCCTCTGGCTGCCCGGCTGCTCCGGCGACGACCCGGCCGACCCCGGCAACGAGCCGGCGCCGGAGCTGCCGGCCTCGGCGGACGAGCTGGTGTCCGCCTTCAGGCAGGCCTACCAGGACATGGACCACGACGCCTACGACTTCCTGCTCCACGAGGATTTCATCTTCGATCCCGTGGACGAGGGCGGATACTGGGGATTTCCGGAGAACTGGGACGAGGCGACGGAACTGGCCATCGCCGCCAACATGTTCAGCGGCGCGCCGGGCCAGAATCCCGACGGTTCCTACCGCGATGGCATCGAGAGCATCTCCATCATCACACTCCTGCGGCAGACGGAATGGGTGCCGGTCCTCGCAGAGGAGACTCTCTACGCCGATGCTCTCTACGCCCTCTTCGATGCCGCTCTCGTCTTCTCCCTGGAAGGCGGAGAAAACACCATGAGCGTCTTTTTCGAACAGGTCTTTTGGCTCTTCCGGTTCATGCGTAGTTGAAGGTTGAAAAAATGTGGACATGCAAGTCTCCTGCGAAGTTACGAGGCTTCAGCAAGGAGGCTAACCAAGCATGTCCACGTCCCTGTTGTACCACGGATGGGGTCTTCGCGAC
>JAHIYU010000003.1 GCA_018814885.1 bacterium
GCACCCGCCGCAGCGCCCGGCCGACCTTGCGTCCGAAGGCCGAGAAGCGCGCCAGGTCCAGCGCGACATCCGTCAGGGGATCCGGTCGTCCCGAGAGGTGACGACACAGGCGCTGGATCACGTCGCGGACGGGAGCGCCGGGGCGCTTCACCTCGGGACGGCCGGGGCATTTCGCGGCCAGCTCGGCGCGCACGGCCTGGTCGTCGTTCTCCGGCGCGATCAGGAAGTCGACGCCCTTGCGGGTCCAGGCCAGTCCGCAAGCGCCCAGGGACGTAGCGAAGACGGTGTAGCCTGGTTCGAGGTCGGGGGCCATGCGCATCTCCTCAGAAAGGTACGATCAGGGGTTGCGAGTACGTGAAGACGCTGCCGCGGCCCAGCTCGCTCGCGACCTCGATCTCGCCGCCCATCAGGCCCCCCAGGCGCCGGCAGATGGCCAGCCCCAGCCCGACGCCACGGCGAGTGCGGTCCGGCATCACGTTCGACTGGCGGAAGTCCTCGAAGATCGCCGCGAGCTCCTCCGGGGGAATGCCCGGCCCGGTATCGGAGACGGACAGCCGGAGGCGCCCATTCTCGAACCGGCAGTCGACGGCCACTACGCCCTCGTCGGTGAACTTGACCGCGTTGTCCAGCAGGTTGCGCAGGATCTGCTCCAGGCGCAGCGGCGCCCCGAACATCTCCCTGACATCGTCGGCGATCGTGCACCTCGATGCCAGCCCCTTCCTCCGCAGGTCGGACTGGACGCCGCGCAGCGCCCTCTCGACGACTTCGCGCATGTCGAAGATCGTGTTGACTATCTTCAGGGTGCCCGCCTCGATGCTGGACAGGTCGAGCGTGTCGTCGATCAGCTGTCGCAGCTGCAGGGCGCTCTCCTTGACGTAGCCCAGGTGCTCCCTCGTCTCGTCGTTGATCTCGCCGGACAGGCCGCTGAGCATGATGTCGGTGAAACCCATGATCGCGTGCAGCGGGGTGCGCAGCTCGTGGGAGAACGTCGCCAGGAAACGCGTCTTGAGATCGTCCGCGGAACGGGCCCTCTTCGTAGCCTCCGCCAGCTCGGCGGTCCGCTCGGCGACGCGCCGCTCCAGGTCCAGCTCGTTCAGCTTGCGTCCGGTGACGTCGTGGACGTAGCCGTGGAAACCGGCCGGCTCGCCCTTCTCATCGCGCAGGGCCACCGTCGACTCGTGCACCCAGATCGCCTCGCCATCCGGGCGCACGATCCTGTACTCGAGTTCGAGGTGGTCGTCGCCCGCGGCGAGGGCCTCGTCCACCCGGTCCACGAGCGCGTCGATGTCCTCGGGATGGACGATGTCGCCGTACCGGAAACCCGGCACGAGCATCTGATCCCGCGTCCAGCCCAGGTACGCGCCGACGTTGGCAGAGACGTAGTCCACCGTCCAGTAGTCGTCCGCGCGCCAGCGGAAGAAGATGGTGGGCCCGCCCAGGAAGAGGCCGCGATCGCGAGCGAGCTGCCGCTCCTGCCGCCAGTGCGCGGTAACGTCCATCATCATGCCCACCACGAGGGTCGTGTCCGCCTCGGGGGTGACGACGCGCTCGGCGACGGCCCGGATGGTCTTCTCGCCCGGCCCGTCGATCTTGAGCCGGAACTCCGCGATCACGGATTCCGACCGGCCCACGATGACGGACTCCAGGGAGGAGGCGACGCGGCCGCGGTCCGCGGCGTGGACCAAGGCCAGCACGCGCGCGAGATCGTAGGCCGCTTCGCCGCCCGTGATGCCCAGGATCTCGCACGTCTCGTCCGACAGGATGACCTCGTCCTTCCCCGGATCGTAGGACCAGCTGCCGACCCGTGGCGAGAAGACCGTGCCCCAGGTCACGGACTTCAGCGCCCGCTCGAGCAATTGCAGGCCCCCCGCGATTCCAGCGACCGTATCGCCGCCCGGCGCCGCCCGGGCCGGCGATCCGCCCATATGTTCGTCGATCGACATCCTCACGCCTCCATTCGGGGCTCGGGCCCCCGCATGCGACCGGGCCGCCGCCGGTTTTCGCCAGCGCGGCGGCATCGTGAATAATCTAGGCCCCGGGCGAATGAGAACCGATAGGATTATCCTGCTGTCTTGCTACAATTACGTATAATCGAGATGCGGTCCGGGCTCCCGTCAGTCCCGTGACGGGTCCGGCGCCTCGACTCCGAGCATACTGCGAACGTGCCGGAATCGCCATGTCCGATCCCGGCGCCGGTTTGATCCCTTCGGAGGCGGAGTTCTGCCCATGTCCCAGATCGTGCTCAGATCGGTGTCGCTCGCCTTCGGCGGACCACCCGTGCTCGATGGGGTTGACCTGCGCATCGAGCGCGGCGAACGCATCTGTCTGCTCGGACGCAACGGCGAGGGCAAGACCTCGCTGCTGCGGCTGCTCGCGGGCGAGGAAGCGCCCGACCACGGCGAGCTGGCGCGCGAACCGGGTCTGCGCGTCGCCATGCTGCCCCAGGAGATTCCCCCGGAGCTGGCGGGCGCCGCCCTCGACGTGGTGGGGGGCCGGGCGCACGAGGCCGAGCGCGCCCTGTCGCTGGTCGGTGTCTCGCCGGATCAGGACACGGCCGCCATGTCCACCGGGCGCCGGCGCCGCGTGCTGCTGGCGCGGGCGCTGGCCGCCGATCCCGATGTCCTGCTGCTGGACGAGCCCACCAACCACCTCGACATACCGGCCATACGTCGTCTCGAGGAGCTGCTGCGACGCTTCCACGGCACCGTGATCTTCGTGACGCACGACCGGGAGTTTCTGCGCGGCCAGGCGCGCCGCATCCTCGAACTGGACCGCGGCCGCCTGAGCGACTGGACCTGCGATTACGACACCTTCCTGCGCCGCCGCGACGAAGAGCTCGCCGCCGAACGCAAGCGCAACGCCGGGTTGGACAAGCGCCTGTCCCAGGAGGAGGTCTGGGTGCGTCAGGGCGTCCGCGAGCGCCGCACCCGCAACGAGGGACGCGTCCGCCGCCTGCTGGCCATGCGCGAGGAGCGGCGCACCCGGCGGGACCGTCCCGCGACGGCCGACCTGGAGCTGCGGGAGGCCGGACGCAGCGGTCGCCTGGTGGCGCGCGCCGAGGGCGTGTCCTTCGCCTATGGCGACGAGGTCCTGATCGAGGATCTGAGCTGCACGATCCTGCGCGGCGACCGCGTGGGCGTCGTCGGACCCAACGGCGCCGGCAAGACCACCCTGCTGCGGCTGTTGCGGGGCGAGCTGCCCCCGCGCTCCGGCTCGGTGCGCCTGGGGACCGGGCTGGAGGTCGTGTACTTCGACCAGCAGCGCGAGATCCTCGACCCGGGCCGCACGGTCCAGGAGAACGTGGCCGACGGCAACGACAGCGTCTTCGTCGGCGACCGCGAGGTCCACGTCTTGACCTGGCTGCAGCGTTTCCTGTTCACGCCCGACCGGGCCCGCTCGCCCATCACGCGCCTGTCCGGCGGCGAACGCAACCGGTTGCTGCTGGCGCGCATCTTCGCGCGACCCGCCAACCTGCTGATCCTGGACGAACCGACCAACGATCTCGATCTCGAGACCCTCGAGCTCCTGGAGGACCTGCTGGCCGAGTTCGCCGGCACCCTCCTGTTGGTCAGCCACGACCGCGCCTTCCTGGAAAACGTCGTGACCAGCACGCTGGTGTTCGCCGGGGGAGGCCGGGTCGTCGAGTCGGCGGGCGGCTGGCGGGACTGGGAGAGGCTGGAACAGGCGTCCGCCCCCCCGCGCCAGGAGAAGGAGCGCCGGAGCCGGCCCGCGCCCCCGAGCCGTCAGAAGCGCCGTCTCGGCTTCAAGGAAACGCGCGAACTCGAGGCCTTGCCCGGCGAGATCGAATCTCTGGAGCAGGAGAAGGGCGAACTCGAGGCGCGCCTGGCCGATCCGGACCTCTACAGGTCGGCGGGCGAGCAGGTCGGCGAACTGCGGGACCGGCTCTCGCGGCTCGAAACCGCGCTGGACCACAGGTACGCGCGTTGGCAAGAGCTGGAATCCCTGCACGAGCAATAACTTCATATCATGAAGTGTTATTGACATTTTCTGGAACTTTATACTTGACTCATTCAATAATCTGCCGAATACTTCTTTTCATGAAGTAGAAACGGAGCCATCCACGGGGAGTCGGCGGTGACGGAACGATTCGATACCATCCTGGCCTCACCGGCCCGCCTGCTCGTGGTCGCCGCCCTGATGCCCGGGCGCCCCCTGAGCTTCATGGAATTGAGAAACAACACCGGGCTGGCCGACGGCAACCTGCACGTCCAGACCCGGAATCTCGAAAGCGCCGGCATCGTGAGCATCAGGAAGTCCGCCCAGGGGCGCAGGTCGGTCACGACCTTCCAGATCACCGAGGCCGGCGTGACCAGGTTCAGGCGTTTCGTGCGCAGGTTGCAGACGGTGCTGGACCTGGAGGTGGGCGGCATCCACCCCAGTCCCGGCGAGGACCGGATCGACGACTCGCAGGTCTGGTCATGAGGACCACGACAGGAAGGCCGCGGCCATGAAGATCGCCATCGGTGCGGATCACGGCGGTTACGAGCTGAAGGGGCGCTTGATCGAGCACCTCAAGTCGACGGGCCATCAAATCTTCGATTTCGGTACTTCATCAAATGAAGCTGTCGACTACCCGGGTTTCGCCCGTTCGGTGGCGGAAGCCGTCGCCACCGGCCAGGCCGAGCGGGGCGTGATGATCGACGGAGCCGGCATCGGCTCCTGCATGGTCGCCAACAAGGTGCCCGGCGTGAGGGCGTCGATGGCCTACGACGTCTCCAGCGCCAGCAACGCCCGCGAGCACAACGACGCCAACGTCTTGACCCTGGGCGCGGGCCTGATCGGCGTCAACCTGGCCCGACAGATCGTGGATGTGTTCATGTCGACCGATTGCGTGGAGCCGCGCCACCAGAGGAGGGTGGCCATGATCGACGAGACGATACAGGGAAGTCCGCCGACCGCGGCCGCAGCACCCGTCGTTTCCGCCACGGACGGCGGGATACCGGGTCTGTCGGACGCGGACATGGAACGGATCGTCGCCAAGCTGGAATGCATGGTAGGCTCCCGATTGGCGGCAGGAGCCGCGCCCGAGGGACCGGGCGTGGCCTCCTGCCCCGACACCGCGCGCCGCTTCCTGGCGCTCGGCGCCGGCCGCCTCACCACGGGACCCGGCGCCTGCGGCCCGATACCCGAGGACATAGCCTGCTACATCGACCACACCATCCTCAAACCGGACGCGACCCGCGAACAGGTTCAACGGATCGTCGACGAGGCGCGCAAGCACGGGTTCCGCTCGGTCTGCGTCAACCCCTGCTGGGTGAAGCTCGTGGCCGACGGCCTGCGCGGCAGCGGCGTGCTGACCTGCTCGGTGGTGGGTTTCCCGCTCGGGGCAGCGGTCCCCGAGATCAAGGCGGCCGAGGCCCGTCGCGCCATCCGCGACGGCGCCAGGGAGATCGACATGGTGATCAACGTCGGCGCCCTGAAGTCGGGGGACGACGCGCTGGTGCTGCGCGACATCCGCGCGGTCGTCGAGGCCTGCCGCGACGGCGGCGCCGTCAGCAAGGTGATCATCGAGACGGCGCTGCTCTCCGACGATGAGAAACGACGCGTCTGCGAGCTCGCCAAGCGGGCCCGCGCCCATTTCGTGAAGACCTCGACCGGCTTCGCCTCGGGCGGCGCCACCGCCGAGGACGTGGCCATCATGGCCTCGGTCGTACGGCCCGCGGGCATGGAAGTGAAGGCGTCTGGCGGCATCAAGTCGTACAGCGACGCCCGGCGCATGATCGAGGCCGGCGCCACGCGCATCGGCGCCAGCGCCAGCATCGCCATCGTGGAGGAAGCGCACGGCGCGACGACGCGCCTCTGACCGCAGGAAGGGAACGGCATGGTCGACCTGAGAGCCTATTGCGTCATCGACAGCCTGCAGCCCCAGTTCGCCTCCTTCCAGGCGACGATCGCCCAGGGCTTCTTGCCCCGGGTGGACCAGGCGTGCCTGTTCGTGGAGATCGCCCCCGGCATCGAGATCAACCGGGTCATGGATATCGCGCTGAAATCGACCAACGTCACGCCGGGCATGCAGATCGTCGAGCGGCACTTCGGGATGCTCGAGGTCCATTCCGACAGCCAGGCCGACGTGCGGCAGTCCGGACAGGCGATCCTGAAGGCCCTGGATCTGCGCGAGGAGCAGCGGCTCAAGCCCCGCATCGTCTCCAACCAGGTCGTACGCCACCTGGACGATCACCAGTGCATGCTCATCAACCGCATGCGGCACGGCAACCTGATCCTGTCGGGACAGACCCTGTTCGTGCTCGAATGCGAACCTGCCGCCTACGCCGCCCTGGCGGCCAACGAGGCCGAGAAGGCGGCGAACATCAACATCCTCGAGGTGCGCGCCTTCGGCAGTTTCGGGCGCGTCTACATCGGCGGCGAGGAGAAGGACGTGGAAGTGGCAAGACCCGCGGCGGTGAAAACGCTGGCGGCCCTGGACGGACGCGAGATCGACAGGTGAACCCGAGACAAGGAGAGACGAGATGGCTGATGCATTGGGCATGATCGAGTGCCGCAGCTTCGCGGCGATGGTCGAGGCGGCCGACGCCATGGTCAAGGCGGCCCGCGTCGAGCTGGTAAACTACGAGAAGACCGGCGGCGGCTACACGACGGCGGTGATCCGCGGCGACGTGGCGGCGGTCAAGGCCGCCTGCGACGCCGGCCAGACGGCGGCCGCCCGCGTGGGCGAGATCGTGGCGGTGCACATCATCGCACGCCCGCACGCCAACGTGGATCTGGTCGTTCCCCTGGGCCGCCAGGCGGAGCCCGCGAAGAAGTAGTCCGCCGAGGAGGCTGGAATGAACCTGGCGAAAGTGCTCGGCACGGTGGTGTCGTCGCGCAAGGAGCCGAGCATCGAGGGCTTCAAGCTGCTGATGCTCGGCGTGGTCGGCCCGGACGGCGTGCCCACCGGCGCCACGGTCGTGGCCGCCGACGTCGTGGGCGCCGGCGAAGGCGAGTACGTGCTCTACGCCTCGGGATCCTCGGCGCGCCAGACGGTGATGACCGACGCCAAGCCGATCGACGCCGTGGTCATGGCGATCGTCGACAGCTGGGAGACCGGCGGCGAGCAACGCTACAAGAAGGGCCGCGACGACTAGCCGGATGTTGCACGACATTCGCGCATGCAATGAACGGCGAAAAGAGGTAGAGTGTCATGGCGAGTCTTAGCGACCAGCAGGTCGACAGGATCGCCCGCCGGTTGGCCGACCGGCTGCTGGGCGGCGGCGCACCCCCCGCCCGTGAAGTCGCGTCGGCCGCGGCGGCTACCCCCTCCACACGCGATTCCGAAATGTTGGTCGACGGCGTCCACGCCGACGTCGACCGCGCCGTGGAGGCGGCGGCCGGCGCCTTCCGCCGCCTGAGCGCGGCCAGCCTCGACCTGCGCATGCGCATCGTCGACGCGGTCCGCGCGGCCATGCTCGACGCCTGCGACGAGCTCTCCCGCCTCGCCCACGAGGAGACCGGCCTTGGCCGCTACGAGGACAAGCGCGTCAAGAACCGGCTGGTCACGCTCAAGACCGAAGGTCCCGCGGCGCTGACGCCCGCCACCCGCACGGGCGACCGCGGCCTCACCCTCACCGAATACGCCCCCTACGGCGTCATCGGCGCGATCACGCCGACCACCAACCCGACCTCGACGATCATCTGCAACACCATCGGCATGGTGTCCGCCGGCAACAGCGTGGTCTTCAACGTGCATCCGAGCGCCCGCGCCTGTTCCATGGCGACCATCCGGCTGATCAACCGCGCCGTGGTCGGTGCCGGGGGGCCGCCCGACCTGGTGACGGCCGTCGCCGTGCCCACCATCGCCTCGGCCCAGGCCCTGATGAAGCACCCCGGCGTGCGGCTGCTGGCGGTGACCGGCGGCGCCGCCGTGGTCAAGGCGGCCATGCAGAGCGGCAAGCGCGCCATCTGCGCCGGCCCCGGCAACCCGCCGGTGGTGGTGGACGGGACGGCCGACCTGGACGCCGCCGGGCGCGACATCGTGCGCGGCGCCTCCTTCGACAACAACATCATCTGCGTGGACGAGAAGGAGGTCTTCGTCACCGAGAAGGCGGCGGGCGAGCTGATCGCCGCCATGCGCCGTCACGGCGCCTACCTGGCCGACGCCTCCGACCTGCGCCTGCTCGAGCGGACGATCTTCGCCGAGACCCGCGGCCCCGGCGAGCACGCGGTGATGAACAAGGACCTGATCGGCAAGAACGCGGGCGAGATCCTGGCCCGCGCCGGCATCGGCGGCGGCACCGACCCGCGCCTGGTCGTCTGCGAGGTGCCGGCCGGCCACCCCCTGGTCTGGACCGAGCAGATGATGCCGGTGCTGCCGGTGGTGCGCGTGCCCGACGTGGACGCCGGCATCGACCTGGCCCGGCGCGCGGAGCACGGCTTCGGGCATTCGGCTGCGATGCACTCGCGCGACATCGACGCCCTCAGCCGGATGGCGCGCGTGATGAACACCAGCATCTTCGTCAAGAACGGCCCCATCTTCGCCGGTCTGGGCGAAGGCGGCGAGGGCTACACCAGTTTCACCATCGCCAGCCCCACCGGCGAGGGCCTGACCGGACCGGTCGCCTTCAGCCGGTTGCGGCGCTGCGTGCTGGTGGACCACTTCAGGATCGTGTGATGACAGGGAACGTCGCAGCCCTCGCCCTGCTGGAGTTCGAGAGCGTGGCCCACGGCATCCTGGCCGTGGACCGCATGCTCAAGCGCGC
Source organism: bacterium (assembly GCA_018814885.1). Lineage (NCBI taxonomy): Bacteria > bacterium. The sequence continues at coordinate 8,715 of JAHIYU010000003.1, forward strand.
GCCCATCGCCATGCTGCGCTGCGGCACCGTGCATCCCGGCCACTACCTGGCGCTGATCGGCGGCACCGTGGCCAGCGTCGAGGAGGCGTACCGGGAAGGGGGCGCGGCGGGCGAGCTGACCGACGCGGTCTTCCTGCCCGATCCGCACCCGGCCGTCAGGGGCGCCGCGCAGGGGGAGCGCGCGGACATCGGCGACGACGACACCATCGGCATCGTGGAGACGGTCAACGCGGCGGCCCTGCTGCGGGCCGTCGACGCCGCCCTGAAGGCGGCGCCGGTGGGCCTGGGCGCGTTCCGCCTGGCCGACGACCTGGGCGGACGCGGCTTGGCGCTGCTGCACGGCGACCTGCCCGACGTGCAGGC
>JAHIYU010000004.1 GCA_018814885.1 bacterium
GCCTCGGCCGCTGGGCGCCGGTGCTCGTGCTGGCCGCGCTGTTGCTCGTGCTGGACGTGATCTCCGCGCGCGCCCCGCACACGCTGGATCTCACACGCAACAAGCGCTACAGCCTGGCGCCCCAGACCGTGCGGGTGCTGGACGCCCTGGACGTGGACGTGCGCATCACCGCCTTCTACCAGCGTCTCGACCCCAGCCGCAAGGCAGCCGAGGTCATGCTGTCGTCCTTCAGCGACCGCACCGACCGCATCTCCTACGAGGTGGTCAACCCCGACGTGGAACTCTCGCGCGTGCAGGAGATGGGCGTGACCACGGCCCGGGCCGTGGTCGTGGAGGGCGCGGGCCGACGGCGCGAGCTGCTCGACCCCGACGAGTCCACCCTGATCAACGCAGTCTTCCGCGTGATGGTCGGACACCAGCCGATCGTCTACCATCTGCAGGGCCACGGGGAGCACCGCCTGGACGACGAGGAGCGCAACGGCTTCGCAGCCCTCGACGGCGTGCTGCGGCGCCAGGGCTACATCCTGTATCCCCTGCTGCTGAGCGATGCCCCCGAGGTGCCCGCCGACGCCCAGATCGTGGTGATCGCCGCGCCGCAGATCGAGTTCGCCGCCCAGGAGCTGGCTGCCCTGCACGCGTTCCTGGCGCGAGGCGGTGCGGTGCTGGCGCTGCTCGATCCCGGCACGCCCGTCTCGGTGTCCGACTGGGTTTCGCGCTACAACGTGGTGCCCGGCGACGACTTCCTGGTCACCTCCTCGCGTGCCAACGCCAGTCTGCGCGTCGACCAGCGCGTGATGGTGGTGATGGATTATCCCCAGCACGAGATCACGCGCGGACTGCCCGGCATGGCCACCTTCTTCCCCTTCGCCCAGTCGCTGCGCCCGCGGGCCGAGGCCCTGGTCGGCGTCGAGGCCCACACGATCCTGCGCTCGGACGAGCGCAGCTGGGCCGAGTCCGACCTGTCGCAGGTGGCCGGGGGGAAGATCTCCTTCGACGAGGAGACCGACACGCGCGGTCCCCTGCCCTTCGGCGTGGCCCTGGAGGTCCACCGCGACGAGTACTTCGACGAGCTGAAGCTCGACGCGCTGGGCCTAGACAGCGACGACATCTTTCGCCAGAACGAGATGCTGGCCACCCTGCGCCGGATCCGCGAGCAGGGCGAGGTGCAGCTGCCGCCGTCGGTCTTCAGTTCCGAGAACACCTCCCGCCTGGTGGTGATCGGCGACTCGGACTTCGCGGTCAACGCCAACCTCAACCTCTACGGCAACCGCGACCTGCTGCTGAACGTGCTCGGCTGGCTGGCGCGCGAGCAGGTGCTGATCGCGCCGCGAGCGCGGGAGACCTTCAGCGAACCGCTGGTCCTGAGCAACGAGGACCGCGACCTGCTCGGCTGGAGCTGCGCCGTGGCCTGGCCGCTGCTGGCCGGGGTGATCGCCGTGATGGTCGTCGTGCGCCGGCGCAGGTTCCACTGATGAGCCGGCGCGAGACGGCGATTCCCCGCAGCGTCTACCCCCTGCTGATCCTGCTCGCGTTGGCCGCCCTCTGGCTGTGGCGCGCGGGTGGCGACGGCGAACCGTCCGGTCCGCGCCGGTTGTTCGAGCGCGCCGACGAGACGATCGCGTCCTGCGTGGTGCGCGGCGGGGACGCGTACGTGGTTCTGGAGCGAGACCCGGCAGGGCCGGGCGGCTGGCGCCTGGGTGGGGATCTCTCCGACTTAGCCGACGAGGACGGCGTGGCGGCCCTGCTGGCCGACCTCGCCGCCACGCTCGGCACCGAACCGGTCGCCGACGCGACGTGGACATCGCTGCCCGAGGACTACGGCCTGGACGGTCCGGGCCTGTTCGAGGTGCTCGTCGTCGACGCCGACGGCGGCCGCCGCTCGTTGCGGATCGGCGCGCGCAATCCCGCCACGGGTCTGTTCTATGCCACCGGCGCGGGCAGCGAGGCGCTTTTCATGGTGGGAGAGGACCTGGTGCGCACGCTGGTCGCGCTGCCCGGCTCCGTCCGGGCCCGCACGCTCTGGCCGGGCTTCGCGCGCGACCAGGCAGACACGGTGCGCCTGCGTTTTCCCGGCCAAGCCAACGGTGATCGGCTCGCCTGGGATCTGGTCGCCAGGGACGACGGCAACCGCTGGTGGCTGCGACTTCCCACGGACGGCTGGGCCCGCACCGGGGACGCGGCTCGCGGATACCACAGCCGCCACGCCGACCGCCGCAAGAGCGAAGCCGGCGCCGACTGGTTGAGATTGCGCGACCGCGAGATCGCCAACCTGCTCTCCTACCTGGAGAGCGACCGCGTGCGCGACTTCCTGCCCCCGGACGTTGCCGCGCCGACGGACGGCTTCGCCGTGCGCGTCTCCGGCGCGGGGTGCGCCGCTCGCGAGGTGATCTTCGGCGACTTGGAGACGGAGAACCGCGTGCAGGCCTGGCGTGACGGCTATCCTGGCGGTCTGGTCCTGCCCGCGGAAATCGTCAGGGAATGCGCCGGCGGGTTGCCCCGGTATCTGCACACGGATGTCCTGACCCACCGCCTGGCCGCCGCAGATTCCTTCGCCCTGACCCGAGCCGACCTGGGCCGCGTGAGCTTCGTCAACACGTATGACGGCTGGCGGGTGAACGCGCCCGCCACCACCGACCGTGAACGCCTGGACCTGATGGGCAGTGACCTGGCTTTCCACCTGGATCACCTGGCCATCCGGCGCGTCCTGGACACGACCGGCGTCGATCCCCTTCGCCCGCCCCAGACCACTCTGACAGTCTGGGCCACCGGACCGGGCGTGCCGCCGCGTGCCGAGGTCCGCTTCGGCCTGCACGCCGCCGAGAACGTCCCCGTCGCCTGGTTTCCCGCCGACGGGCGCCTGGTGGTGGTGGAGCGGGATATCCTGATCACGTTCCAGACGGTGCTGATGACGGCGGTGGGGTTGAAGCGATGAGACGGGCTACGGCGCCATACGCGACGACAGCATCAGCGGCACCGCCGCCGATGTGGCCAGCGCCTCCTCGAACGGCGCCTGCAGGGGCAGTGTCGCGATGACCTCGCGGGGTGCGCAGCTCGACGGCTGCGCGCCGAGACAATAGCTGTAGAGGGCGACCTGGTCGTTGAAGCGTGCCATCCTGTCGGCGGGCACCGGCGCGCTGGCGGGCAGCTTCAGACGTCGCGGGTTGACCCAGCGGCCGTCCTTCTTCACGCGGTAGTCCAGGTGCGGTCCGGTCGCGACGCCCGAGGCGCCCACGTAGCCTATCACCTGACCCTGGCTCACCTTCACGCCCTTCTTGACGCCCTTGGCGTAGCGCGACAGGTGCAGATAGTAGGTCTCGTACGACTGGTTGCTGTGCTGGATCTTCACGTAGCGGCCGTTGTTCTTGTTGTAGCGCGCCTCGACCACCACGCCGTCGCCGGCGGCGCGGACCGGCGTGCCCACCGGCGCCGCGTAGTCCACGCCGTAATGGGGCATGTAGCGCTTGTGCACCGGATGGAAGCGGCGTTGCGTGAAACCGTCGGAGATGCGCGAATACTCCAGCGGCGCGCGCATGAGCTGCTTCTCGAGGCTCCGGCCGGCGCCGTCGAAATAGGCGGGGCGTTCCTCATCGGCCGCGAACCGGAAACCGCGGTGGGTCTCGCCCCTGTTGGTGTACTCCACGGCCAGGATGGGGCCGGTGCGCACGAAAGCGCCGTCGCGATGGATCTCCTCGTAGATGATGCGGTAGGAATCGCCCTGGCGCACGTCGCGGCGGAAGTCCACCTCCCAGCCCAGGATGTCGTTCATCTTGGCGGCCAGGGCCGGCGGCGCGCCGTGGCCCTTGAGGCTCTCGTAGACCGAATCCGCCACGATGCCGGCCACCGCGCAGACGCGATGCTCCACCGGGTAGGTCAGCTCGTGGATCAGGTAGCCGCCTTCCGGCTTGCGCTGGAAAGCGATGTAGGACTCCTCGTCCTCCAGGTCGAAGCGCATGCGGTAGACCCGGCCGCTGTCATCGATGGCCACCCGGAAGGTGTGGCCGCGGCGGACCTTGCGCAGATTGCGGTACGGTCTGCAGGCCTCGACCAGGGCCATGATGTCGCCGTGGGAGGCGCCGCGCTGGCGCATGGCCTCATAGAAGGTCTGGTTGCGGCCGATGACCAGGTCGTCCTCGATAACGGTCTCGGGCAGTGGTTGCAGGCCGGCGATGGAGTCGCCGTCGACCGCGGGCACCAGGGCCGCGGGCGGCATGTCGATGCTGTCGCCGGCGGCGGACTGGTCCAGGCCGGCGGCGTGGTCCATGACGACGGTCCCGGCCTTGCGGAAAATTGGGCGTGCGAAGGCGGTGAACAGCACCATGAACGTGCAGATCGCCAATATTGTGAGCAACCGGTGCTGTCGGGCAAACGCTACCAGGGGGCCACGCTCCTGTGCCGGGGGGTCGCCGGGGGACACAACACCATGATACTATGGTAGTTGTCCCGCGCCATAATCAAGTGATTTCTCTGCCGTATTCGCGGCGGCAGGCTGTCCTGGCCTCTTTGCAAATCTCGAGCCGTTCTGCGGTCCGCGCATGCGAATCGGCGCCGGGCGCGGTCCCTCAGTCCCGATCCCCGATCAATTTCGCCAGGCGGTCGATCTCCGCCTGGATCGCGTCGTCCTCGAGGCGCGGAAACAGTATCTCCGGCTCGCCCAGCGCGCGACCGGCCGGCAGGGGTTGCAGCCCCTGGTTCCAGCCCCCGCGGTGCAGATCGCCAGACACCCCCAGCCAGGCCCAGACCTTCTCCATGGCGAAGGGGGTCACCGGCGCCAGCATGACGACGATCTGGCGCACCAGCTGCAATGCCACGGCGATCGAGACGCCGCAGCGGGTCATGTCGGTCTTGCGCGTGCGGAAGGGGGCCGACTCGTCGAAGTAGCGGTTGCCCGCCTGTCCCGCGGCGAAGACCTCGTCCAGGGCGGCGCGGATCTCGAACGCCTCCATGCGGGCGGCATAGCGCTCGACGCAGCCGGCCACTTCGTCCAGGGCGGCGCGGTCGAGATCGGCCAGGTCGGCGTCCGTCCAGGCCGGCACGCGGCCGTCGAAATACCTGTGGGCGAAGGTGAAGACCCGGTTGATCAGGTTGCCGAAGTTGTTGCCCAGCTCGTTGTTGTGGCGCGCCTGCAGGCCCTTCCAGGTGAAGTCCGTGTCGCGGGTCTCGGGCAGGGTCCGCGCCAGCGTGAAGCGCAGCGTGTCGGGCGTGAACTTCGCCAGGAAGTCGGGCAGCCACACAGCATAGCCGCGGCTGGTCGACAGCTTCTTGCCCTCGAGGTTCAGGAACTCGTTGGCCGGCACGTTGTCGGGCAGGACGTAATTCTCGCTGTGGTGCATGAGCATGCCCGGGAACATGATGGCGTGGAAGACGATGTTGTCCTTGCCGATGAAGTGGATCAGGCGCGTGCCGGCGTCCTGCCACCACAGGCGCCAGGCCTCCGGGTCGCCCTGGGCGGCGGCCCACTCCCGGGTGGACGAGATGTAGCCGATGGGCGCGTCGAACCACACGTAGAAGACCTTGCCCTCGTGGCCTGGCAGGGGCACCGGCACGCCCCAGTGCAGGTCGCGGGTGGCGGCGCGCGGGGCCAGGCCGTCCTTGAACCAGCCGCGGCAGTAGTTCAGGACGTTCTCCTTCCAGTCCGGATGGCCCGTCAGCCATTTCTCCAGCGCCGGCTGCCATCGATCCAGGGGCAGATACCAGTGGGTCGTCTCGCGCAGTTCCAGGGGCGAGTTGTCCAGCACGCTGCGGGGCGCGATCAGCTCCTCGGGGTTGAGGCTGGTGCCGCAGGCCTCGCACTGGTCGCCGCGGGCGTTCTCGGCGTGGCAGTGGGGACAGGTGCCCTCGATGTAGCGGTCGGCCAGGAAACGTCCCCGGGTGGGGCTGTAGAACTGCTCGCTCGTGCGCTGCTCGAGCAGGCCGCGCGAATGGAGATCGGTGAAGAAGGCCTGGCTGGTCTCGGTGTGGATCTCGCGGCTGGTCTGGGAGAAGTTGTCGAAGGACATGCCCAGTCCGCGGAACGACGCACTGATCGAGGCGTAATTGCGGTCGACCAGCTCCTTGGGGGAGATCCCCTCCTTCTCGGCGGTCAGCGTGATGGGCACGCCGTACTCGTCGGTGCCGCAGATGAACAGCACATCACGGCCGCGCAGGCGGAGGTAGCGGACATAGAAGTCGGCGGGCAGGTAGGCGCCGGCCAGGTGTCCCAGGTGGATGTCGCCGTTGGCGTAGGGCAGGGCGGCGGTGACGAGGGTGCGCTTGAAGTCGGGCACTGTATTCTCCCCGCAGGGGTGGGCAAGGGCCTGAAAAACGGCTAGAATCGAACGCCAAACTTAAAGCAAGGGTCACCCGGCCCGCAAGGAGGATCGTCTTGGATCTAGGAATCAAGGGGCGTGTGGCCCTGGTGACGGCCGGTTCGCGGGGGCTAGGACGCGCGGTCGCCGAGACTCTCGCCGCCGAGGGGGCCCACGTGGCCCTCTGCGCGCGCGGAGAGCAGGATCTGGCCGAGGCTGCCGCGGCGACGGCCGCCGCAGGCGACGGCCGCATCCTGGCGGGTCAGGGGGACATGGCCGAGCCCGGCGCCCTGGAGAGCTTCGTCACCGAGGTGGAGCATGGCCTGGGACCGGTGGACCTCTGTCTTGTCAACGCCGGTGGTCCGCCCGCGGGCAACTTCCTGGAACTGGAACTAGACCAGTGGGAGCAAGCCTACCGTCTGACTCTCGAGAGCGCCGTGCGCACCTGCCGCCGCGTGCTGCCGGGCATGATGGCGCGCCGGTATGGCCGGATCGTGGCCGTCACCTCGATGGCGGTACGCCAGCCGGTGGAGAACCTGACCCTCTCCAACGTGATCCGTCCCGCGGTGCAGGCCCTGGTCAAGGACCTGTCCCTGGCGGGAGCGCCCCACGGGGTCACCGTCAACGCCGTGGAGCCGGGGATCCATGTCACCAGCGCCCTGGAACGGCTCATCTCGCGCAAGATCGAGCAGGGCGCCCCGGGGCGAGAGGCGGTTCTGGCCGAATGGGTGAGCGAGATCCCGGCCGGACGCACGGGCGAACCGGCGGAGTTCGCGGCCCTGGTCGCGTTCCTGATGTCGTCCCCCGCGGGTTACATCACCGGGCAGAGCGTGGCTGCGGACGGGGGCTGGATCAAGGGTACCTTTTGACCTGGCTCATTCCGCAGCGCAGTGCAACGCTCCTACAGGAGGAATCCGGGTCGAGGTTGACGTACGTGCAAATAGGTTTATATTAAATGTCAATAGACAATGAAGTTCTACTGCGGACGGTGGGTCTTGCTGGAAATAATCGGGATTCTGGTCTTGTACTTCGTTCTGGTACACTGGGTTCTGCCCCGTCTGGGCGTTCCCACTTGAGCGTCCATGAGCTGCTCGATCGGTGATCGAGACGACAGGACCGACGAGAAAAAGACATGAGGTGATCGACATGCCCATGTACGAGTTCAAGTGCGTCGCATGCGGCGCCGAGTTCGAGGAACTGGTCACGATGGCCGAGGTCGCGGCGGGCGAGGTGCCCTGCCCCGCATGCGCGTCGAAGCAGGTCGAGCGGCAGATATCGACGTTCGCCTGCGGCGGCGAGAGCGTCGTCGACGCCGGCGGGGACGGCGGCTGCGGCCACGCCGGTTTTGGCTGAGCGCATTGATCCGGCACAGACGCCGAGGGCGGCCCGTGCGGCCGCCCTTTTTCATGCTCGGGTGTCGCAGCTAGTCCTGGACCCGATAGACCAATCCGCCGGCCTCTCTGCAGGCCAAGCCCACCTTCGCTCTGTCGCAGCTCGGTCCGGTGACGCACCAGCGTCCATTCCGTTCCTGAAGCTCCATCCTGCTGCGTAACCGCCACCAATCGTTGACCTCGCCAGGGAGCGCCAGCCAGGTCCCCCTGTCGTCACGCAGCGCGCACAAGTGGTCTAGCAACTCCCGAAACAGATCCTGAGCTCTCCGCTCGATCGTGTAGTCGGGGTGGATGATGAAGCTGAGCAGCCCGTGCCGGCCCACCACGATATCGGTCTGCTCTCTCCACAGGTCCATGTCGTAGCGACCGAGATTGTTGTACAGCGGATAGTCCTGGATCGTGGTCAGGGGCAGTTCCAGCGTGTCGCCGATGAAGTACGGCATCACCGTGCAGCACCCGCCGCGCTGTGGGTCGAGGTGCCCCACGTTGGGCACGGACATGTCGTACTCGAAATCCAAGTGGCCGATCAGGTCGAGGTTGCGGTACATCACCGGTGACCTGAAGCCGACGGCCCGCCAATTAGCCGCGTACGCATTTATCCTGGCGGCCCGCTCGAGAAAACCGGTGCGCGAGGAGAAGAGATGGCCGTCGTGGCTCAACCCGTGGATGCAGACCTCGCATCCCGCTCGGCGTATGGAATCGAGATACGCTGGAGTCACCTCGTAACGCTCCTCGGGCACGACCTCGAAGGACGACACGACGCCCACGGCGGCTTCCATATCCATGAGGTGCCCGCAGAAATCGCGGCCGGCCGCCGTCTCCACATCATGAGTCATCACAGCGCAACTCCGGTGGCCGTCGGGCCAGAACCAGACGAAGGGCAGAGTGTCGGTGTCGTGGACCTCGAGCAATTGCATCCAGTGATCGGCGACGAGTTTCTCCACGCCGGTGTCAACCGGCCAGGCGGGAAAGGGGATCTTCTCCCAGCCGCGCAACGCGAAGCGCTGGAGATGCTTGCGCATGCCGACCGAGAGCAGGGGGCGCAACGTGTAATAAGCCGAGCGGATCAGCGACTCGGGACTGAGAGTGGCGTGCACGTCGGTGATGGAGTTGTCCCGGTAGCGCTCCAGTCGCAGATCGTCAATCTCCGCGGAGTGATCGTCGGTCCGTGAGGGTGCGAGTAGATCTGCCGGGCAGCGCGTGTATGCGCGGAAGGGGGAATTCATCGCCGGCCCTCTCCTGGCTTTGGTGCCGTCGAACCCATCAGAAACGCAGACCCATCTTCAAGAACTCGCGTACTTCCCGCGGTGTGGGATAGGTATAGTTGGTCCAGTCTCCCTCGGGCTGGGGAACGGCCTGGACCGTGGATATGTCCTCGCGGACGAGGAAGTCGGCCATCATCCGGCCTCCGGCTGCGGATGTCTTCTTATTGAGTGTGTACACCGTGTCATCCGGTGCGACGGGGACCGCCACCTGGCAGATGATATCGCCGGTGTCGAAGCCCTTGGTGACCCGGTGCAGAGTGCAGCCTACCTCTTCGGCGCCCTCGAGCAGAGCGAAGAAGCTGGGCGCCATGCCGCGGTAACGGGGCAGATATGCCTTGTGCAGATTCCAGGTGCCATACTTCGCGATCTCCCTGGCGCGCTTGCCGATGTAGTGGCTGAAGTTGGTGGAGATCACGATATCCGGCTCGAAGGCCGCGAGTTCGATGAGACTCTTCTTGTCGTTGATATTGAACGAGTGCCGTACGGGTACGCCGTATTTTTCGGCGAGGTTAAGCGGCGAGATCTTCTCCTCGCGATCGGTGAACTTGCGCAGGAGCTTCATGCGAGCCATCTCGAGGAAGAAGCGCAGGCCCGACCTTCGCAGGATGAACCCCACAGCTTCCAGCGGCTTCTTCTTGAAGATGGGACAAGTCGAGATCACGGAGCCCACGACCCACTCCGGATGAGTCTCGTACAGATACTTCTGCATGTTGCCGGCAAACTCATCGTCCACGGACAGGAAAACGATGCGCATGCCAACCGACCTCCTCCAGCTCCGCGGAACGAATCCCTGTACCAAATGACGCCCTGATGGAACTTGAAGAGCATGTGATGTCTCAGATGGACGTTATTGCGAGGGAATCAGCAACGATGATAAGCACTCACGAGTCGCCTGTCAATGTCCGAGCAACGACACGCGGTTCGTAACTGTTTGTAGATATTCGAGTTCCTGCTATGGTTCTGTGATCCGCGGCCGCGGGAGCCCCCGCCAGGTCTTCAGCTTCTCCCAGCGGAACCATTGCCCCGTCTCCCCGAAATTGTGCCCCAGCCAGATCACCAGGGAACCCAGCATGATCCCGCCGATCACATCGACAACGTAGTGATAGCGGCAATAGACTGTGGCGGCGCAGAGCAGCAGCCACAGGCTCGTCGCCAGCGGGCGATAGCGCGGGAACCAGCGCCAGACGTGCCACCAGCCCATCATCGAGCCGGCCACATGGCTGCTGGGAAACGCCGCGCCCAGGATGGCGCCGTTGGCGTGGATGACGCGCATGATGTCGGTGAAGATCCAGCCCGGCACGTCGATGGGCCGGGTGGTGAAATACTTGGGTCCCCAGGCGGGAAAGAACGTGTAGAGGGAGTAGCAGAGCAGCATGGTCGCGCTCAGGTCGCGTACGAAGCCGCGTACGGCGGGCCAGCGGTCGTCGTCGGCCGGGCCCGCGCTCTTGAAGAGCATGAACAGGACCACCGGCGAGAAAAGGTAGTAGGTGAAATAGGCGAACTCCATCAGCTCGTGGAACCAGGGCCACGGCCAGGCCGCCGACCAGGCCAGGCTCGGCTGCAGGCCGAAGAGCTTGCTTTCGAGGGCGATCAGCCAAGGGTCGAAGGAGTCGTGGAAGCCGTGGAAGACGATGCCCAGGAACTCCATCTCCGCGTAGAAGAGCGGGAAGGTGAACGGCAGGTAGATCTCGCCCACCAGCCGCAGCACGGCGTGACGCGAGCGCCGCAGGATCGGCGGCAAGAACCAGAAGACCAGCGCCAGGGCCCAGTGCGCGGCCAGCCGCCAGAAGGGGTGGGCGTTCACCGAGGGGTTGAGCAGGGGGTAGATTCCGCTGACGATCAGATAGACCACCGCCCAGCGGTCGAGGTCGAGGCGGTGGATGGTCAACCTGATCATCCCGCGGCGCATCAGAGCCAGCCCTCCCGGCGGTAGAAGTCCAGGGTCTCGGCGAATCCCGTGTCCAGGTCACGCGCGTCCGAGAAGCCGAGCTCCCTGCGGATCTTCTCGCCGGTGCAGGCCCAGCCGTCCACCGAAACATCCACAAGTCGATCTTCGGCCAGCAGGGGCAGCGCTTGCGCCCGTGTCCCGCCCACCAGCCGCGCGAACAGGCGCAGCAGCCCCACCGGCAGCGGCAGGGTCAGGATGGGCCGGCCGAAGCCGCGGGACAGGGCCGCCGTCAGGTCGGCGATGGCGTGGGGCATGCCGTCTTCCACGAAATACGCGCCCCGGGCGCGCTCGTCCTCGGCCAGCAGCACGGCGGCGCGGGCCGCATCCCGCCCGTCCACCAGGGATAACTCCTTCACGCGGCCGATGCGCGCACCCAGGCCGCGCCCGGCGGCCTTGAACAGGGGCAGGAAAGCCCGGTCGCGCGGACCGTACAGCGCGGGTGGCCGCAGGGCCGCGGTGCGGAAGGGCCAGTCCCGCTCCAGCAGGGATTCGGCCTCCACCTTGGAGCGTCCATAGGCGGTGATCGGCGCGCAGGGATCGTCCTCGCGCCGCGGCCTTCCTGGCGCGGAGGGTCCCGAGGCGGCCAGGCTGGAGATCAGCACGAACGCGCGCACCGAGCCCGCGCGGGCGGCGGCCTCCAGCAGGCGGCGCGTACTCAGTGTGTTGGCGCGCCGGTAGCCCGCCTCGTCCCGGGCGCGCACCACGCCGGCGCAGTGGATCACCCGCTCGGCGCCGTCGAGCAGGGCGTCCAGGGTCTCCAGGCCCGCCTCGTCCGGCGCGCCGGACGGCGGCGCCAGCACGGCCTCGATCGTCTCGAGGCCCTTGTCCCGGATCCAGCGCTGGTCGCTGGTTGCGCGCACGCTGGCGCGCAACCGGCATCCGCGTGCCAGCAGCGCGTCGGCGATGTGTCCGCCCAGGAAACCGGTGGCGCCGGTCAATGCCACCAGCGCGGTCATGACAGCGGCAGGTCGTAGATGCGGTAGGTCTTGTAGACCCGGGCGCCGAGCTTTTCGAGGATGTTGTTCATCGGCGTATTGTCCTCGAGGATCCAGCTGCACTCGCCCGCGGTGATGCCGCCCTTGACGGCGGCCTTGTAACTGCGCAGGACCATCATCACGTCCACGCCCTTGCGCCGGTGCTCGGGCAGCACGCCCAGCAGCAGGGTGCGCGCGTAGGTGATCTTCTTGCGGTCGAGCAGGAACTTGAGGATGCCGAAGGGGAAGAGTTTGCCGCGAACCCTCTTGAGTGCAAGGTTGAAGTCGGGGATGGTCATGCTGAAGCCGATGGGCTCGCCACGCCACTCGGCGATCAGCAGCAGGTTCTCGTTGACCATGGTCTTCATCTCCTTGGCCGAGAAATAGAACTCCTCGGGGTCCATGGGGATGAAGCCCCAGTTCTCGTTCCAGCAATCGTTGTAGAGGCTGCGGATCAGCTCCACCTCGTTGCGGAAGTCCTTCTTGTCGATGGGGCGGACGGTGAGGTCGGTCTTGCCGGCGAGCACCTGCCTGACGCCGTCGGCCACGCGTTTGGAGAGCTTGATGTCCTCGGCGTCCACCCGCCAGGCCCACAGGTCCTTGCACTTGGCCAGCCCGGCGTAGGATTCGAATTGATCCTGGTAGTAGGTCGGGTTGTAGGACATGCCGGTCACCGGCGGCGAGGGCTCGCCGTCGATCAGCAGGCCCGGATTGTCGTGATTGGTGGTGAAGTTCAGCGGGCCGCGCATGACGGTCATGCCGCGTTCGCGCAGCCAGTCCCTGGCGGTGTCGAGCAGCGCGTGGGAGACGACCGCGTCGTCGATGCATTCGTAGAAACCGTAGAAGCCGATCTGCTCGCGCCAGTACTCGTTGTGATAGCGGTCGACGCAGGCGCCGATGCGTCCGATCACCTCGCCGTCGCGCCGGGCCAGCCAGAGACCGGTCTCGGCATGCTTGAAGAAGGGGTTCTTGCGCCGGTCGAAGAACTCCTTGAGCTGGGCGAGCAGCGGGTAGACGTAGTGGGGATCGTCGGCGTAGATACGGTAGGGAAGGTGCAGGAACGCGTCGAGGTCCTTCTTGCCGGATACCGGCGCGACGGTGAAGCCCATCTTCCCTCCCGGCAAGCTGCGGATTAGTCGATCACGCCCAGTTCCTTGCCCACGCGCGTGAGGATGTCCATGGCGCGATGCACCTCGTCCTCGGTGTGGGTGGCCATCAGGCTGAGGCGGATCAGGGCGTCGCCCTTCTCCACGGCGGGCGAGACCACTGAGTTTACGAAGACGCCCTCCTCGAACAGCCGGCGGCACATCTGGAAGGTCATGAGATCCTCGCCGATCACGACGGGGATGATGGGCGTCTCGGACGGGCCGGTGTCGAAACCGGCGTCCTTCAGACGCGACATCATGACCTTGGTGTTGCGCCAGAGGTGCTCGAGGCGCCAGTCCTCCTCGAGCATTACGTCGACGGCCGCCGACACGGCGGCGCAGGAGGCGGGCGGCATGCTCGCGGAGAAGATCAGCGAGCGGGCGATGTGCTGGATGTAGTGGATGGTCTCGGCGTCCGAGGCGATGAAGCCGCCGACCGAGGCCAGCGACTTGCTGAAGGTGCCCATGACCAGGTGCACGCGGTCGGTGACGCCGAAGTGGTCGGCGGTGCCGCGCCCCTGGTTGCCGAGCACGCCCACGCCGTGGGCGTCGTCGATCATCAGCACCGCGTCGTGCTTCTCGGCGAGGTCGAGGATCTCGGGCACCTTGGCGATATCGCCGTGCATGGAGAACACGCCGTCCACGACGATCAACGTGCCGTTGGAGTCGCAGGTGCTCAGAACCTGCGCCAGCGAGGTCATGTTGTTGTGCCTGTACTTCTTGACCTGGCCGAAGCTCAGGCGGGTGCCGTCGATGATCGAGGCGTGGTCGGCGCGGTCGACCACCACGGTGTCGTTGCGGCCGACCAGGGCGAAGATCACGCCCAGGTTGACCATCATGCCGGTGGAGAAGACCAGGGCCTTCTCCTTGCCCACCAGCTCGGCCAGTTTCGCCTCCAGCTCGATGTGGATGTCCAGGGTGCCGTTCAAGAATCGCGAACCGGCGCAGCCGCTGCCGTACTTGTCCAGGGCCTGCTTGGCCCGCTCCTTGACCAGCGGGTGGTTGGTCAGGCCCAGGTAGTTGTTGCTGCCCAGCATGATCACTTCCCGGCCGTCGATCCGCACGGTGTTCTCCTGCGCGGACTCGATGACCCGGAAATAATGGTACAGACCGGCCTTCTGCAGATCCTTCGCCGCCCTGAACTGTCCGACCTTGTCGAGTAGCCCCATCTTCATCCTTGCTGTGTTCAGAAGGGACGGCGCCCGCGCGACCCCGTCCATCATCTGTCTGCCGTCCTGGATACGAGGGCAGCACGATAAGCCTTCGGATCCGACTGTACCAATTCTTTCGAAACGGGGCCAGTCTTAAAGAACCCTTATCTGCGCAACAGCGCGCGGGCCTCCCAGGCGATGAAAAGGGCCAGGAACACGAGACATGCGGCGATACCGGCGAGCAGGATCTGCCCGTCACCGCAGAAATGCCAGGCTTGCCAGACCAGCGCGGCCACGGAGGTCGCGAGCATGAACAGCGCGGGCAGCAGGGTGATCAGCCGGGGCTTGCGCAGGCCCACCAGCCAGCTCGAGACCACGATAAGCGCAAGGGCCGCCACCAGTTGATTGGTCGCCCCGAAAACGGGCCAGATGCGGGTGTAGCTGTCGCTGGCTCCGAGCCAGCCGGCGGCAAGCACCGTGACCAGGGTGGCGGCCCAGCGCCCTCCCAGCAGCGGCAGGTCGCGGCAGAGCTCCTGCAGGACGAAGCGGGCCAGGCGCGTGGAGGTATCGAGGGTTGTGATCACGAAGGCGTTGATCATCAGGATCCCGAAAAAAAGGCCGAGGGGCGCGGTGAACAGGGGCAGGGCGTCCACCAGACGGCTCAGGCCGGTGGCGAAGGCCATGATGGGGCCGCCGCCCTCGTTCGACATGAGGTACTGCAGGCTGTCGGTGGCGGGCGTCGCGCTGGCGTCCCAATCGAGGGCGCCGGCGGCGGTCAGCACGACCAGGCCCGCCAGCGCGGCCTCGAGGATCATGGCCCCGTAGCCCACCCGCAGGCCGTCGGATTCGCGGGCGAGCTGCTTGCTGGTGGTGCCGCTGGCGACGAGCGCGTGGAAGCCGCTGATGGCCCCGCAGGCGATCATCACGAAGAGCATGGGCCACATGGGGCCCTGGCCGACGTTGATGCTGGTCAACGCGGGCGCGGCGAGGTCCGGATGCAGGGCCAGCAGACCCAGGAATCCGCCGCCGAGGCCGAGGTAGAGGATCCAGGTGCTCAGGTAGTCGCGGGGCTGCAGCAGCAGCCACACGGGCAGGACCGAAGCCGCAACGCAGTAGACCATCAGGATCCAGAACCAGAACGTCATCGCGGGCAGGCCCAGGGCCGTCTCGCCCACGTCGACGGGGACCTGTTGCCCCAGCCAGATCAGCCCGGCGAGGGCCAGCAGGGCCGCCAGCGTGGCCGGTCCGAGACGGATTCCGGTCCGCAGGACCAGTTTTCCGAAGATCATCGCCAGCAGTATGAGCCCGAAGGTGGGCATCACGATGGTGGGCTCTGACGTGAAGGTGCGCGCGGTGATCACGCCGAAGACGGCGATCACCAGCACCAGGGCGCACCACAGGAAGATCGACAGCACCACCCGCGCGCGCCGGCCCAGGGTCTGCTCGGCGATCTCGCCCACCGAGACGCCCCTGTTGCGCACCGACGCCATCAGCGACACGTAGTCGTGGACCGCGCCGATGAACACCGCGCCGACGGCCACCCACAGCAGCGATGCCAGCCATCCGAAGTAGCGCACGCCCAGCAGGGGACCCACGATGGGTCCCGCCCCGGCGATGGAAGAGAAGTGGTGTCCGAACAGGACGGGTGTCTTGGCGGCGTGGTAGTCGAGGCCGTCGGCCTGGGCGTCGCTGGGCACGGGGCGGCCGTCGTCGGGCGCGATGAGGCGCCGGGCGACCCAGCGCCCGTAGAGCCGGTAGCCCAGGACCAGCCAGACCGCCAGGGCGCCGCCGATCCACAGGGTGTTCAAGCGAGCTCCTTCTCGGAGAAGACGTCGGCCTCGAAGACCTGGAAGGCGGCGCCTTCGCGCCAGGCGTCGGGCGAGAGGCCGGCCTTCAGGGCCAGATGCGACAACAATGTGTCGCGGTCCCAGCCCTGTTCCTCCGCCACCTGGGGCAGGAACACGGACTTGCTGGTCCCGCGCGTGAGAACCACGCCGTGGCGCGGGACCTGGATGTCGCGCCAGCTGCCGACGGCGCGCAACGGCGTGAGCGCGGAGATCTCGATCTCCAGGTCCTCCAGTTCGTCGTCGGTCACCGGTGTGAAGCGCGGATCCTTGAAGGCGGCGGACAGGGCATTGTCCACGATCGCGTCGGCCAGGGGCTTGACATCCTCGATGTAGCCGATGCAGCCGCGTAGCTGGCAGCCGTGGTGCGGGGTCACAAGGTGCAGGGTGACGAAGGCGCCGCGGTTCTCCTGAAGGGAGGCGGTGAGGGGGCCGAGCGCCGCAGGCTCGGGCAGGGGCTCGCCGTGGGCGCCCGCGGTCACCACGGCGCGCGCCAGCCGCAGCAGGAGGCTCTTCTCGGCGGCGGTCAACGGTTTGCTCATGACGCGTCCTCCGGGTCAAGGCAGGCCAGCAGCGCGGCGTAGCTCACCGAAAAGGTGAAGTCGTTGTCGCGGTCCCCGCTGCGGGCGTACTCGATCAGGGCGGTGCGGGGTTTCGCCGGCCAGGGCAGGGACAGGACCAGGGCGGCGGCCTCCAGCCCGCACATGGTGATGCCGGTGTCGCGGCCGTAGTCCAGCAGCCTCCGGGCGTCCCAGGCCAGCACGGCATCGAGTGCGCCCATGTCCAGTCGTCGCAGCTTGGCGGGGATGTCCGTGCGGAAGGGCACGTAGCCGTAGCTGGCGCCGAAGTGGGTCAGGTCGGTGGAGATCACGAACAGCGACCGCCCGTCGCACCAGGCGCCGAGGGCGGCCGCGGCCTCGCGGCGCTGGGCGTCGGAGAGCCGGGGAACGAGCAGGGGCACGACCGGCGGCACCGGAGCGAGGACGGTCTGCAAGAAAGGCAGCTGGATCTCCTCTGCGTGCTCCTGGGCGTGGGCGGCCGGCTGGCAGTCGAAGGCCGGGCAACCGCCCAGGCGCTCGCAGACAGCGCGATCCACGGCGACCTCGCCCAGGGGAGTGGCGTAGGCGTCGACGTCGGGGAAGGAGATCCGGGCGATGGGGTAACGGTGCGGGGGCGCCAGGACGAACACCCGATCGTAGGTCCGGCCGGCCAGCAGGCCGTAGCCGCGCCCGGCGACCGGTCCGCTGTAGACGTAGCCCGCGTGCGGCGCCAGGAGCACGACAGGCATCCCGGCCGGCGCCTCGGTCTGCCTTGCGGTGGCGACGAATCGCTTCACCTCGGCGGCCAGGACGCCGGCCTCGCCAGGATACCAGGAACCGGCCAGGGCGGCGGGGCGGGTGCGTGTGTGTTTCACGACGGCCTCCTCTCGGATACCTCCGGACTGTAGCAGACCGCCGGTGGCCGGGTCCAGGCTGGCCCTCGCCGGTCCGATCCGCGTTTGCACTTGCGAAATGGGCCGAGAGGCTTCATTCTGGAGAACGATGCGGTACGACCGCGTTCCAGACGAGAATAACCACACCTCATTTGGGGAGGGTTGTGTTGAAGATCAACGAGAAGGCCCAGGGCGATGTCATGGTCCTGAACCTGTCCGGCAAGATCATGGGCGGCGACGATCACGACATGTTCCATACGGAGATCAAGACGCTCATCAGCGAGGGCTATGTGGACGTCGTGCTGAACATGTCCAAGGTGAACTGGATCAACTCCACGGGTCTGGGCGTGCTGGTGTCGGGCTTCCACACGCTGAAGAAGAACGGCGGCATCATGAAGATCTGCGACGTCAGCAGCCGCATCGACAACATCCTGAACGTGACGCAGCTCAAGCTGGTGTTCGAGACCTACGAGACCGTGGATGAGGCGCTGGCCTCGTTCGGACAATAGGCCGCCATGCCGGTCCCGCGGACGCCGCTGCTGACGGTGGACGGAGTGGTGCTGGTCCGCGATCCGCATCGGCCCGACGCACCGCCGCAGGTGCTGCTGATCAAGCGCGGGAACGAGCCCTTTCGAGGCCGCTGGGCATTGCCTGGCGGCTTCGTCGATGTGGGGGAGGATCCGGACGGCGCGGTGGGACGCGAGGTGGCGGAGGAGACGGGGCTGGGCGGGCTGGATTTCGAGCAGTTCAGGGTGTACGGGGCGCCAGACAGGGATCCGCGGGGACATACGGTGTCGGTGGTATATGTGGCGGAGATCGAAGGGATACCGCCTGAGGTGACAGGCGGGGACGACGCGACGGAGGCGGCTTGGTTCGTGGTCGGGAAGACGCCGGAGCTGGCGTTCGATCATGGGGGGATCTTGGGGGATGTGGTGGGGGGATGACGCATTGATTCCGCGTTATCTCGACCGGGGACGCATCAGCCCCGCGGACCTGCCCGGGATGGAGTTGGACTGGTTCGCCGCCTGCTGGTATCTTCGGGCTTACGGGCGTGACGCGGTCGACGTGGACGAGGACCTCCCGGAGGACGAGTCAGATGCCCATTCCGTGTCAGGATGCGTGTAGAACGAGGAGAACGATATGCGCAGTTTCAGCCTCAGCTTCTTGGCAACCTTCTTGATGGCATCGGGTGCCGGGGCTCATCCGGGTCATGGGGAACCCGGCCACGGTTTCAGCCTCGTGCATTACCTCACCGAGCCGGTCCATGTCTTCAGCGCGCTGGTGCTCGCCGTCCTGGTCGTCGTGGCGGCCCGGGTCGTCGTCAGGCGTCGGAAGCGATCCTAGCCCGGACTGATCGACGACGCGGCGCTTCACGATCGCGACCTTCCGTACGCCTCCGTCCGGATCCTGTCGAACTCCTCCAACGTCTCCTCGAACAGGTCCAGCATGTCGATGATCGGCGCGGACGTCTCGAGGTTCACGCCGGCGTTGCTGAGGATCTGCAGCGTCGGCGCCGACGCGCCGGCCTTCAGCATCTCGTCGACGTAGCGCCGGGCCGCCTCGCCGCCCTTCTCGCCGATCTGCTCGGCCAGGGAGATGCCGCTGGTCATGCCCGTCGCGTAGGTGAAGACGTAGAAGTCGCGCCAGGACTGAGTGACGGTTGGATGCACCGACTGAGGAGGGCATGAACCCGTAGGTCCGATCCGTCACGACCCGCGCTCCCCGCTCGACCCGAGCCAGGGAACTCGTTCCCCAGATTTCTCATGCCTTCTCCACGATCCCCGTCTATTCTAGGATGATTCGCCGGAACCCGGTGGCGTTCATGTCGTAGGAACAGCCGCCGCCGTCGAGATTCCACACCCATCCCGAAGGGACCCCGAAGCGATGATCCCCTGCCATCCGGTCGATCGGTTCAGACCGCTACTGGCGCTCGCGCTCTGCGCGGCGCTTCTTGTCGGCACAGGTTGCGGCAAGGACGAGCAGGCCGCCCCCGCCCAGGCC
>JAHIYU010000005.1 GCA_018814885.1 bacterium
GCCCGCGGTGGCGGCCGGCGGCGGGTCTGCGGCGGATCCGTCCGCCGCCAGATAGGCGCTTTACTCCGCGTTGGTCGGCACGTGCGCCTTGAAGGCCACCGGATCGACGGTGTTGTCGAAGAAGGCGTCGTAGCGGGCTTCCTCCTCGACGCGCGTGAGGTTCATGCCGCGGATCTTGCGCCGGAAGCGCGCCGCCGCCTCCATCCACTCCGCCCAGGCGTACCCGAAACGGGCTTCGAAGAGCTTGCGCAGCCGGCGCACGGCGAAGGGCGCCTCACCCTCCGAGGCGATGGCGATCTGCAGCGAACCGCGCTGCACGCGAGCCGGCAGGTGGAAGGTGCAGAGCGGGGGGTCGTCGACCACGTTGACCCAGACGCCGGCCCGCTCTGCGTCCTCGTAGACCCGGCGGTTGACCTCGCGGTCGTCGGTCGCGGCGATGACGAGGGAGTACGCGGCCGCTTCGCCGGCCGTGTAGGTCCGGCGCTCGAGAACGATGCGGTCCAGGCTCGCGAGGTGTTCGACGGCGGGAATGGGTTCGGGGGCCACGACCGTGACCTGCGCGCCGTGCGCCAGCAACCCGTCCAGTTTGCGCAGGGCGACCCCGCCGCCGCCCACCAGCAGACAGCGCTGCCTGTGCACGGCCAGCATGACGGGATACATGTCGGCCCTCCCTTCATCGGCTGATCCGTCGATGTGCCGGGTTACTCGTCCAGACTCGCCAGGCTGCGCCAGCGCAGGCCGCCTCCCAGATAGGTCGCCGCGACGCCGCGCGCCCGCAGCCAGCGGACGGCCTCGGCGGAGCGCGTGCCGCGTTCGCACACGACGACCCATGGCTGCAAATCTAGGTCTCCGGAGCCGTGCCGCAAGGATTCCAGCGACAGGTGGGTCACGCCGTCCAGTTCCAGGGGGCGGGCACCGCTCTCCGAGGCGTGGCGCACGTCCAGGATCCGCAGCCGGTCGGCGAGGTCTTCCGGCGCGAGCGGCTCGATGCCGTCCTCGAGGTTCTCCGCCACCATCGCCGCCACGGCCAGGGGTTCGAGCGCCGGTGCGTAGGGGGGGGCGTAGGCGTGCTCGAGATGCGTGAAATCCGCCAGTGTGGCTCCCTGCGCCAGCAGCTGGGTCGCCGTGTCGATCCGCTTGGCGACCTCGCCTTCGCCCGCCGCCTGGACGCCCGTCACCTGTCGCGTATCCGGCCGGTAGGAAAGCTGGATCGCGATCTCCCTGGACTCGGGCCAGTAGTCGGCCGTGTCGTGGGCGGTGATCCAGACGGAGCGGGTCTCGAGACCGGCGGCCGCGGCGGCCGCGCGCGTCAGCCCCGTCGCGGCGACGTTCAGGTCGAAGACCCTGAGCGCGCACGCCCCGGCGACGGGGGGGAAGGCGTCGTCGCGACCCGCCAGGATGTTGGCCAGGGTGCGGCCCTGCCGGTTCGCCAGCGAACCCAGGGGCACGTGGACCGGCCGACCGGTCAGGACGTGCCGGGTCTCCGCGGCGTCGCCGACCGCCCAGACGTGGGGCGTCGAGGTGGCCAGGCGCTCGTCCACGGCCACGGCGCCGGTGGGGCCGAGCCGCACGCCGGCCGCGGCGGCCAGTTCGATCTCCGGCCGCACGCCGATGGCCACGACCGCCACGTCTCCCTCCACGATCTCGCCGCCGGCCAGGCGGATGCGGACCCGCTCGTCGTCCGCGTCGATGCTCTCCACCGTCGCGCCCAGTCGCAGGTCCACGTCTTCGCTGCGCAGGGCGGCGGCGACGATCGCGCCCACCTCGGCATCGAGCAGGCCGGGCAGGGGCGCCGGCGCGGATTCCAGGAGCGTCACCTCCGCGCCCCACAGGGCGGCGAAGGCCTCGGCCAGCTCACAGCCCAGGAAACCGGCGCCGATGATCACGGCGTGACGGAGCTTGCCGCCGGCGAGATCCGCGTGCAGCGCCTTCATGTCCTCGTGGGTATGGAAGAACGTGATGCGGGGATGCTCGGGCTGGCCGGGCAGGGGACGGGGCGCGGCCCCGGTGGCGAGTACCAGCTCGTCCCAGTCCAGGATGCGCTCGGCTCCCCCTGCGTCGCGGACGAGCAGGGTGCGGGCCTGGGCGTCGACGTCCTCCGCGCGCTGGCCGGCGAGGATCTCGATGCCCTTGACATCGGTGAAATAGGCGCTGTCGCGTGTGGCGCCGTCGTTGGTGCGGTGCAGGGCCTCGGGGTCGGAAATGTCGCCGGAGAGGACGTAGGGCAGGCCGCAGGCGGCCCAGGAGAAGGTGTCGCGCGATTCGACGACCCTGATCGACCATGTCGGCTGCAGGCGGGCGAGACGGCTCGCGCAGCGCAGCCCCGCTGCCGAGGCTCCGACGACGACCACGTTGCGTTTGTAGCCCGTCAATGGAATCACTTCCGTGGCGCGGCGCGCGGGGGGGGGCGGTCGGGCCGGGTCCCTCCCCGCGCGCGGCGCGTTCTCTACAGGATCCTGTTCTGCTCGCGGACCGTGATCGCGATCTTGTAGAGCCCCGTCAGGATGAGGAAGCCGATCCCGTAGACGCCGAGCGTGATCAGCGTCTCGGGCACGGTCGGGAAGTACTCGGTGATGCCGCCCAGCGGGTTCGGGATGAACCCGGCGACCACCAGTCCGAGTCCCTTCTCGATCCAGACGGCGACGATGATGCCCGCGCAGATGAAGGGCAGGACCCTCTCGTTGCGGCGCACGGCGGGCACGTACATCAGGATCAACGCCAGGATCGACAGGGAGACCGACAGCCACATCCACGGCGCCAGCGCCGACTTGCCCTCCAGACCCAGGAAGAGGTACTGGAAGTGGTGGACGTGCTCGGGGATGTCGCTGTAGAGCCCCGTGAAGAGCTCGACGGCGACGAAGAAGATGTTCACCGACAGGGCGTAGGTGACGATCAGCGACAGCTCCTTGATCGCCTCGCGCCCCGGATCGAACTTCGTGAACCGCCGCACGAGCAGCGACAGGATGATCAGCAGGCTCGGTCCGGAGGCGAAGGCCGAGGCCAGGAACCTGGGCACCAGGATGGCCGTCAGCCAGAAGGAGCGCGCCTCCAGGCCCGAGTACAGGAAGGCCGTCACGGTGTGGATGCTGACCGCCCAGGGGATCGACAGGATGATCACGGGCCTGATCCAGTCCGGCGGCGCGACGCCCTTGCGCTCCGCGCCGAAGACCACCAGGCTGATCACCACGTTCAGGCCCAGGTAGCCCATCAGCGACATCATGTCCCAGAACATGAGCGAGTTGACCGTGGGGAACCTCATCACGTTGAGCACCCGCGTCGGCTGTCCCATGTCGACGAAGATGAACAGCATGCACATGATCACGGCCGCGATGGCCAGGCATTCGCCCAGGATGACCATCTTGCCGAACGGCTTGAAGTTGTGCAGGTAGTAGGGCAGGACCACCATCACCGCCGAGGCAGCGACCCCGACCATGAAGGTGAACTGGGCGATGTAGAATCCCCAGGGGACGTCCCGGCTGAGCCCGGTGATCATCAGTCCCTCGTTCAGCTGGCGCCAGTACGCCAGGAAACCGGCCGCGATCACCAGGGCGAGGAATCCGACCCAGGTCCAGTACCTGCGGCTGCCGGTGAGTGCCTTCTCTAGCATGACTTCCTCTCGTTCCTTAGACGATGTAGAAGATGTGGGGCGCGGTGCCGAGACTCGGCTTGCGGCGGATCGTGTTCGCGGTCCGCAGCGCTCTCGACACGTCCGACTCCGGATCGTTCAGATCACCGAACAGGAGCACGCCCTCGTTGCCCGCGGCGGCGCAGGCCTCGACGCAGGCCGGTATCCGGCCCCTGGCCAGGCGCTCCTTGCAGAAGTTGCACTTCTCGACGACGCCCTTGGTCCGCGTCGGGTAGTCCGGCTGGACGTCCTCGATGTAGGGCCGGGGATCGCGCCAGTTGAAGCTGCGCGAGCCGTAGGGACAGGCCGCGATGCAGTAACGGCAGCCGATGCAGCGATGCATGTCCATGGCGACGATCCCGTCCTCGGCCTTGAACGTGGCCTGGGTAGGACAGACCCGGACGCAGGGCGGACGATCGCAATGGTTGCAGAGGACCGGCACCGACTGCTCCAGGACCGATTTCTCGGTGTAGGGATGCACCTGGGTCGGGAAGGCCCTGGGGTACTTTTCCTTCCAGATCCACTTGACCTCGTGCCGGGGTTCGGGGATCTCGGGCACGTTGTGGACCAGGTGGCAGGCGTCGCTGCAGGCGCTGCAGCCGTCCCGCCGGCGGCATTTCGTCGTGTCGATGACCATGGCCCAGCGTGGTCCCGCATGCGCGTCGCGAGCGCGTTTCTCCGGCCCGCTGGCGACGACCGGTCCGCCGACCCCCAGTCCCAGCAGGGACGCGCCGGAGATCTTGAGGAAGTCTCTCCTACCCTTGTCCATGGCTGGCTCCTCCTCCCGGTTCGACGTGGCATTCCCAGCACTTGGGGGCGACGCCGACGTAGTTGTGGCACCGGTCGCAGAACGTGTCCTTGTTCAGGTGGCACTTCATGCAGGTGTTCTGCAGGCTCATGTCGTAATCGTGATGATCCTGGTGCGAGACGTAGGTCCTCTCGCCCGTGCGCACGACGGAATCCCGCCACTCGTTAAGCAGGTCCATGTGCCAGCTCCTCATGTACGCCTTGGACTCGACGCACTGCGTCTCGCCCTCGGGGTACACCAGGTCCGGCCGGTAGTCCGACTGGCCGCGGGTCGTCGTGTACCAGATCGGGAAGCTGACCAGGACGAGGAAGACGGCCAGTCCGATCATGATCCTGCCGGTGTCCCTGCTAGGCATCGCCTTCCCCCTTCCCGGCCGCGCCGACGGCCGCGCCCGCCTCGAGAGGCTCGAGACGCAGGTTCATCGTCCGTTCCTTCTGTCCCTTCATCACCATGGCGTTGGCGACCAGCTCGTGGATGCCCGTGACCTTGACTCCCGGGGCCCAGTAGTCGCAGACGGTGGTCAGGGTGGCGCGGTCGATGGCGCAGATGCAGGCCAGCTGGTTGACGTCGAACTTGTCCCGCACGTGGCGCACGGCGTTGCCGCGGGGCAGTCCGCCGCGCAGCCGCATCTCCATGTTCTCGTCGGTGCCGAGACCGGCGCCGCCGCCGCAGCAGAAGGTCTGCTCGCGGATAGTGTTCTCCGGCATCTCGAAGAAGTTGTTGCAGACGTTCCTGATGACGTAGCGCGGCTCCTCGAAGAGGCCCATGGCGCGGGCCGGGTTGCAGGAGTCGTGGAAGGTGACGCGGATGTGGTCGTTCCTGCTCGGGTCCAGTTTCAGCTTGCCGTGCCTGATCAGGTCGGCGGTGAACTCGGCGATGTGGACCATCTTGGTCGAGCGGGCGTGTTCGAACACCGTGCCGGTGATCGGCGAGCGCGGCACCTCGAGAAAGTCCGCCGGTCCGTTCATCGTGTCCATGTACTGGTGCATCACGCGCCACATGTGGCCGCATTCGCCGCCGAGGATCCACTTGACGCCGAGCCGTTTGGCCTCGGCGTAGTTCTTGGCGTTCAGCTTCTTCATCGCCTCGGCGGAGGTGAAGAGGCCGAAGTTGCCGCCATCCGAGGCGTAGGTGCTCCAGGTGTAGTCGAGCCCCAGCTCGTGGAAGAGCATCATGTAGCCCATGCAGGTGAAGGTGCCCGGGTCGGCGAGGAAGTCGCCCGAGGGGGTCACGAAGAGGATCTCGGCCCCCTTCTTGTTTATGGGCGGGTCGATGTGGATGCCCGTCACTTCCTCGATGTCCTCGGCGAAGAACTCCAGCGTGTCTTTCAGGCCGTGGGGCTGGATGCCGATGTGGTTGCCGGTGCGGCTGCAGTTGGCGACGGGTTCCATGACCCAGTTGACGCCCAGGCCGATCAGGTGCAGCAGCTCGCGCGCCATCATCGTGATCTCGGCGGTGTCGATGCCGTAGGGGCAGAACACAGAGCAGCGGCGGCATTCCGTGCACTGGTAGAAGTAGTAGAACCACTCCTTGATCACGTCGACCGTCAGCTTGCGGCCGCCCGCGAACCTGCCCAGCAGCTTGCCGACGGCCGTGAAGTCGTTGCGGTAGACCGAGCGCAGCAGCTCGGCGCGCAGCACCGGCATGTTCTTGGGATCGCCGCCGCCGATGTAGAAGTGGCACTTGTCGGCGCAGGCGCCGCACCTCACGCAGGTGTCCATGAAGATCTGGAACGAGCGGTACTTTCCCAGGCGTTCCTTGAAGCCCTCGTGGATGATCTGCTGCCAGTTCTCGGGCAGCTTCCAGTCCTCGTCGGTGGGCGACCACTCGCGCGGGTTGGGCATGCCGAGGTACTCGAGGTGCTTCGGCTTGGCCGGGTAGATCCAGCTTCCCGGGCGGAAGTCGGCGGGCGTGTCCATCCAGCCGCGCCGCGGGGGACGCAGGTCCACGTTCTCCAGATCGGAGTGATCGTAGTACTCCATCTGATCGGGTTTGAGGTCCATCGTCGTCTACTCCTTCTCCACGGGGATACCGGCCGCCTTCATCTTGTCGCGGAATTCGTCCTCGTATTCCTCGTAGGTCCGGATTTTCACCGGGTAGTTCCAGGGATTCACGTGCCGACGCATACGGTTGGTGTTGGCCAGGTTCCGGGTCGGGCTCATGAAGACGCCCGCCATGTGCATCAGCTTGCTGTAGGGGAAGACGGCGAAGAGCACGCAGACCAGGAAGAAGTGCATGAAGAACAGCGGGTCCACGTCGTCCGGCACGGCCGGCTTGAAGCTGAGGATACCTATGGCCAGCGACTTCACGCTCTCGATGTCCGTCTTGGCGAAGTGCCGCATCAGCATGCCGGTGGTGCCGATGCCGAGCAGCAGGGAGAGCGGGAAGTAGTCGTTGGCCAGCGAGATGTAGCGCAGCTGGGGCGAGACGATCCTCCGCAGGAACAGGAAGAGCAGCGCCCCGAGCAGGAGCAGGCTGGTCAGGTACACCGCCGGCACGCCGATCTCGAAGAAGCTGTCGACGGTCTGCAGGCCCAGCACGAAGCCGGGCACGGGCTCGGTGAAGAAGCGCAAGTGCCTGATGAAGATCAGGAGGAACGACCAGTGGAAGACCAGTCCCGCGAGCCAGAGCCACTTGTTGGGACCGTGGACCACGTTGCCGCCGGGCTTGATCTCCATCCGCGTGTTGCGGAACAGGGAGCGGAAGAACAGCACCTCGAGCGCCATTCTTCCGATCACGCCGAGCGTGGTGTGCGGATTGTCGAGCCTGCTCGGGCGTATCCACGAGAGGGATTTCTGCTGTCCGCACGTGGTCGGGATGCGGAAGGGCACGGGGATCAGCGCCCACTTGATCACCCGGTAGATGAAGCCCCCCAGGAAGAGGGCGATGGCGACGTAGGGTATGACCGTCCCCAGGACGTTGCGCAGGCCTGGCGACTGTGCGCCCAGGCCGGCCAGCGTCGCCAGTACGGCCGTCGCGACGAGAGCAGCTAGAATGGTCATTGATTGCCACCTCACGCGGGCTGGAGTCTGCTCCTGTTCCCGATTCTTCCCGGCGCGGATCACGCCGCGCCGATGATCACGCCGGCTCCGCGAATCCGTTGCGGATCTCGCGCAACCGGAGGCTGTACACCTGTTCCCGGCGTTTCACGTAGATGTCGAAGGCGAACAGGGCCAGCTGGTCGATCCGGGTCTCGATCTCGTGCAGTTCGACCAGGATGTCCGGCTCCCTCGCGGCGTCACCGATCTCCTCCCGGACCGCGTCCTTCAGCAGGAAGACGAAGGAAACCGCCGCGGCGGGAGAGAACTCCTGGATGGCCCGGATCTTGATGATTTCTTCCAGGTGGGCGCAGAGGTTCGCCGCGTCCATGCCGTCGAGGACTTCGTCCAGGATGGCCCGGGATGCGTCGGCGAACGTCCGACCGACCGGGTTGGCGAAACGGTTCTTCTGCTGCCTGAGGAAGGCCGCCGTGTCCTCGCCGTAGGTGGCGAGGAGCGACGCCAACCATCTTTCGCCGATGGCCTTCTTCTTCTTCTGGAGGAGATCGCCTGGCATCGGAACTCCCGGTCCGCGGCTTGATGCCGGGGGAGGAGGCCGCAGCCCCCCCTTCCCGAACGTCACGCGAGCAAGTCGTCGGCTAGACGCAGCCCGTCGGTTTCGGCAGGCCGGCGATCTTGCAGGCGCCCTTGGCCGGCCCCGAGGGGAACAGGTCGTAGATCTCGCTGAGCTTGAAGCCGGTCGACTTGCAGAGCTTGCGGATCATCGGTGCGACGCCGAATTCGACGTAGTACTCGCGCAGGAAATTGACGACCTTCCAGTGGTCCTCCGTCAGATCGTCCACGCCCTCGGTCTTGCCCAGGGCCGCGGCGACGATCTCGTTCCACTTGTCGGGTTCCTGGATGAATCCGTCCTCGTCGATCTCCAGGACCTGATCTCCCGCATGGAATTCCGTCATCATCGTCCTCCTTCTTCATTTTTCGGAAGTGTGTCCATCCGACTGTCGTTTGTCATCAGTGCCAGGACGCGTCCCGCCACTCTTGCGCTCCAGCTCTTTCAGGAATTCGGGCGCCGGAGAGTGCCCGAGTCCGACAGCCCGGTCGAGAGACGCGCGGGCGTTGGCAACTTCACCCAGTTCGAGCAGGCCCACCGCGAGGTGGTAGTGTCCGCCGGCATGATCCGGGTCGATTGCCAGCACATGGCGAAAGCACGCGACCATCTCCTCGGCCTGGTGCAGGTAGAGATGGCCCAGTCCCTGGTTGTAGTGGGCCTGCACGAGATCCGGACTGTGCTCGGCCACCCGGCGGTTCACCTCGACGCAGCCAGCGAAATCCCAGCGCCCGAGCAGGATCCCGCCGAGATTGACCCAGGCCTCGTCGAAGGTGGGGTCGAGTTCCACCGCACGGCGGAGACACTCTTCCGCCTTCTTCGCGGCGCCGGCGTGCAACAGGGCGGTGCCCAGCTTCATGTGGGCCGGCGCCGAATCCGGGGTGTCGGCCACGGCCCGGCGAAGCTCCTCGATCCTGCTCTTATTGTCCGCAGCCGCACTTGCCATGCTTCTTCCCTCGTTTCGAGTTCTTCCTGAACCGCTTGTTGAGCGAATCCTGGATGCCCCGGCCCACGGCACCCGGAAAACTGCCGGCCACGGTCTGCAGGACCCCGGCCAGTCCGTCTTTCAAGCCCTCGTCGGCCGCCAGGCGCGCCAGGTCGGGCACCAGGGGCAGCAGGACCTCGGGACGCTCGTCGGCGATCGCCTTGACGACCTCCGGAGCCGTCAACGCGTTGGTTCCCGACTCGTCGTTCATGGCCCAGATCAGGCGGCGCACCACCTGCTGCACCAGGTCCGGATGGTAGCGGGCGGCGAGGGCGACGCCGCGGCAGGCGACCCTGCGCACCTCGGGCTCGGTCCTGTACGTGAGGCTCACGAGATACCGGACGGCCCGGGGTTCGACGCCCAGCAGCATGTCGATCTCGTCGAGCTTGCCGTGCTCGACCATCTCCTGGACGTGCGTGCGCAGGTTCATTGCACCCTCCCGGCCGCGGCCCCGACGAGTCCGTCCGCCCAGTCCGGCGTGGCCAGCGCGTGCAGATGCGTGTAGGCGGCCACGACCTGTCCGACGCAGAGGCCGTCGCGGCCGTCGCCGATCCCGACCCCCCGCGTCAGCTCGAGCACCGTGGGCACCTCGCCCGGACCTTCCCGCAGGCGCGAGTAGTGGAACTCGTGCCCGCTGAGATCCGTGCCTTCCGCCAGGATGGGATTCGCCCGGTCCGGGCGACCCTGCACGTAACCATGCCCCTGCGGACGCGATGTCTGCTCCACGACCACGGGCAGGGCGCCGACCATCTCGTGGGCGACGCCGTCGATCACCAGGGCGCGCGAGAGGTACATGAGCCCTCCGCATTCCGCCCAGACCGGCAGGCCCTCGTCGATCTGCCGCGCGAGCGCCTCGCGCAGGGGTCGGTTGGCCGACAGCTGCGCCGCGTAGACCTCGGGGAAGCCGCCGCCGGCGTAGAGACCGTCGATGACGGGCAGCGCGTCGTCCGTCAGGGGCGAGATCGGCTGGAGCCGTGCCCCGGCCGATTCGAGCGCGGCTAGATTTTCCGGATAGTAGAAGGAGAAGGCCCGGTCCCTCAGCACGCCGATGCGGACGCGTCGCCGCCCGCCCGTGGCGGGAGCGGCGGCCCTCGCATCCTCGACCGGCGGCAGGTCCGCCGCCTCGCCGGCCAGCGCCAGCAGCGCCGGTATGTCCGTGTGCTCGGCCACGATCCCCGCCACGCGCTCGAGCGTCTCTTCCACCTCGGGGTGCTCCAGCGCCGTCACCAGACCGAGATGTCGGCTGGGCAGATGCTGGTCGCGCAGCCTCGGGATGGCACCCAGCACCGGCAGGCCCGTGTCGGCGGCCAGCGCCTCGCGTATCACCTTTTCCTGGTGCCGCGTCCCGACGCGATTGAGGATGACGCCCGCGAGCCGGACCTCGGGATCCAGCAGGCGGCAACCGAGAACCTGGGCGGCCACCGTCCGGGTGGACTTGGTGACGTCGACGATCAGCACCACCGGCGCGCCGATCAGCTTGGCCAGCTCCGCGGTCGAGTGGGAGCCGCCGGCGTCCACGCCGTCGTAGAGCCCGCGATTCCCTTCCACCACCGCGACGGACGCGTCCCGGCCCCCCGCGGCGAGCGAGGCGAGAATGGCCTCCTGAGGCATCATGAACGTGTCGAGGTTTCGACAGGGAGTCCCCGCCGCCGCGCCGAGCCAGGCGGCGTCGATGAAATCGGGTCCCTTCTTGAAGGGTGCGACGTCGAGGCCGCGGTGCCGCAGGGCCCTGATCAGGCCCAGCGATACCAGGCTCTTGCCGCTGTCGCCGGCGAGCCCCGCGAGAACCAGTCTTGGCAGCTTGGCCCGGGCCACTCTACTTCTCCCGCGCTGATTAGGCCGTCCCGATGAGAGCTGTCGGAGTCGCGGCGTCCATGCGCCACCACTCGTCGCAGGTGTTTGCCAGACAACCTGAACCCGTTCCGATCCCGGGTTAGCGGGTACGAGTCACGCGAGCCACCGTTCGCTGGGTCAGCACCCGGAATCTCGCCACCGGTGGATGCCGTGGGTGGCTTCCGATCTCGAGATCGGATCCCCGGCGCGCGGATCGCGCCGGGGACCGTTCTCGTCCTGCGTTCCTACTGTTCGGGCGGCAGCACGATGTAGCTGCCGCCGACGTAGGAGTAGGTGCACTTGCCAGTATCGACGAGTTCGCGTATGGCCAGCTTGCAGAGCTTCTTGTCGCACTGCTCCTCGCCGAACTTCTCGATCATGGCCTTCGTGAGATCCAGGGCCTTCAGGTTTTTCTTGCCGTGGTATTCCTTGACCATGCCGTACATGGCCTCGGCCACTTCATCCTTGGTCGCCATGTCGCTCACGCCCTTCTCATTCGCTATGCCGGAAGTGGAGGGATCTCCTGAAGGTCTCGCCGGCATGCTTGAAGTCGTCAATGTGGTACTTGGTGAACTCGATTCCGGTCAGCTTGAAGAACTGCGGCCAACCGATCCTCTCGATCCACTCGCCCATCCGCTCGTACTTGCGGGCGTGACCGGCGTAGACCTCGACGATGTTCTTCACCGCGGCGACCGCCTCGGGCCAGCGCGGCGGGTTGTTGGGCAGGAACGGGATCGCCAGCTTCGAGAACATCGGTTCGTGGCGGGCGTTGCTGACCTTGCCGCCGACCCAGATGGAGAGACCGTCGTTGACCGGATCGTTCAGCGTCATCGCCGGGCAGACGGTGTAGCAGTTCGCGCAGAACATGCACCGCTCCTCGATGACTTCCACCGAATCGTGCCCGTCGACCTTGGCCGGCCGGATCGCGCCCGTGGGGCACGCCGACACCGTCGACGGGATCTCGCACTGGGAGTTGAGCAGTTCGTGCTTGATCGCGGGCGCTCGGCGGTGGACGCCGAGGATGGCGATGTCCGAGCAGTGCACCGCGCCGCACATGTTCAGGCAGCAGGCGAAGGCGATGCGCAGCTTGGCGGGCAGCTTCTGGCTGCCGTCGAAATAGGGGAAGAGCTCGTCCATCACCGACTTGACGACGCCCGAGGCGTCGGAAGCGGCGGAATGGCAGTGAACCCAGCCCTGCGTGTGGACGATGTTGGTGATCGAGGCCCCCATGCCGCCGACGGGGTAGCCTTCCTTCTTCAGTCGCGCGATGAGCGGCTCGATCTTGGCCTCGTCGACGACCAGGAACTCGACGTTGTTGCGGCTGGTGAACCGCAGGTGCCCGTCGCAGAACTCGTCGGCGAGGTCGGCGAAGAGCCGGATGGTCTCGATGCTCATCAGGCGAGGCGTCGCCGCCCGCACCGACCAGAGCTTGTCGCCCGATTCGGCCACGTGCATGAGCACGCCCTGTCGGGGGATCTCGTGGTACTTCCATTTCCCGTAGTTCTTCTTGATCACGGGCGGAAGGAACTGCTCGAAATGGGGAGGGCCGATGTCGGTCGTCCTTTTAGCCGGAGTGGCTGCCATTACTCTTCCTCCTCGTCTAGCTCAAAGAAGATGTACGGGTTGGTACGCGGGTGCATGATCATCTCGGGTTCCGGATCCAGGCCGATCTGCTCGAGGAAGTTCCCGAGTCCGATACGCTGGATGAACTCGCCCACGCGCTCGCGGTTCATGCCGTGCTCGCCCCAGAGGTCCCAGATGGCCTCGGCCAACTCGTGGATGTCGTCGTAGCCCTCGTCCATCTTGATGAAGGGAACCAGGACCGAAGACAGCAACGCGCCACCGATGATCGGAGCCTTCGATCCGAGCAGGATGGTGGCGCCGCGATCCTTGCCGGGAGCCAGCGCCTTGGGCATCACGTTTATGCAGTGCATGCACTTGAAGCAGTTCGAGTTGTCGATCGCGAAGGCCTTGCCGTCCCACTTGATGCAGCCGGTCGGGCAGCGGTCGACCACGTCTTCCTGGATGTCGACCCGGCCGCCCTTGACATAGGCGTTCAGCTCTTTCTGGTCGATCTGGATGTTGTCGCGCCAGGTGCCGATGATCGACATGTCGGAGCGGGCGACCGAGGCCACGCAGTCGTTGGGACAGCCGGCCATCTTGAACTTGAACTTGTAGGGGAAGGCCGGACGGTGCAGCTCATCCTGGAAGTGCATGGTCAGGTCGTGGGTGAACCCCATGGTGTCGTAGCAGGCCCACTCGCAACGCGCCTGTCCGCAGCAGCAGCTGGGCGTACGCACGTCCGAGCCCGAGCCGCCGAGGTCGAAGCCGATCTCGGTCAAGTCCGAGAAGGTGGGCTCCAGCGCTGCGGTCTTCGCGCCCAGCAGGATGATGTCACCGGTGGAGCCGTGCATGTTGGTCAGCCCGGAACCGTGCTTCTCCCAGACATCGCAGAGCTTCCTGAGGACTTCCGAAGTGTAGAACCAGCCGGCCGGCTGGTTGACGCGAATGGTGTGAAACTCGGAACACTCGGGATATTCCTTGGGCAGATCGCTGTAGCGACCGATGACGCCGCCGCCGTACCCCATGACTCCGACCAGGCCGCCATGCTTCCAGTGACCGATCCTGTCCTTGTAAGAGCGCTCGAGGATTCCCATCTGGTCGTTGGCCATCGGGTTCTTCGCCGCGCTCTTCTTCATCTCCGTCACGAAGCTCGGCCACGGGCCCTTTTGCAGCTCGTCGAGCAAGGGCGTTTCCCGTAACTTCTCCGCCATAGCTTCCCCTTTCCACGCCTGTGGGTAAGGCATCGCGGGCAACCCCCGGCGCCGCCGTTCATCGGCGCGCGTCCGCGGGGACAGCAACTTGCGACGGGCATCGCATGCCGGTGGCAATGATCGATGCCCACTTCCTGTCCCTACAGAGCCGCCAGAAAGGCCCTACGTCAAACTCTGAGTTTGAATGGCTACCATAAAATCCCTTGATGACCGCGTCGGGTAGGGTCCGCGGACCCGGCATGGGCTACCGTTGGCGTCCTGCCGGGGGGGGGGGGCGGCGGCCGCAGCCGATAACTCCAAGCCGCGCAGTATTCCTGCGACAGGCCGCATTCCGATCGGTCGCGTCCGGCTCTGCGGCGACCGTGCGGCGGTGCGCGCGCTCGACAGCGGACGGAAACTTAAAATTGGCTCTTCCGGTTCATGCGTAGTTGAAGGTTGAAAAAATGTGGACATGCAAGTCTCCTGCGAAGTTACGAGGCTTCAGCAAGGAGGCTAACCAAGCATGTCCACGTCCCTGTTGTACCACGGATGGGGTCTTCGCGACTAC
>JAHIYU010000006.1 GCA_018814885.1 bacterium
CTCGACCGCCGCCCTGGAGGGAACAAACACCAAAATCAAACTCATGCAGAGGCAAGCCTATGGCTTCCGTGACCCCGAGTTCTTCAAGCTAAAGATCTATGCCCTGCACGAGGCCAACTACGCTTCAGCCGGATGAGCCGGTCTTTTTCGTGCGCGAGATCGACGTCGCCGCCGACCCCGCGGTGGAGGACATGAGGTACCAGCTGGTCGGGCACAGGGAGATCCCCGGTTACGGCAAAGGCAACGAGCACAATTCCTGGAGCGTCATCAAGACCATCTACATGAACAATCCGGAATGACCGGACCGCAGACCCCTGTCTTGCACGATTCTTGTTATGTCATCCGGGAGCGGCTCGCGCCGCTCCCGTAACTCGTTTCTTGCCATTGGAATGAAACAGGTTC
This sequence comes from bacterium, assembly GCA_018814885.1. NCBI lineage: Bacteria > bacterium. The sequence continues at coordinate 403 of JAHIYU010000006.1, forward strand.
GCCGCGCCCGGAGGTCGGTATCCATGCGCACTGTGACCAGCTTCCTGACGGTCATGACGTACACGGCGCTCACGCTCGGCGCCACCGCCGCCTCCGCCGCGCTCGATTGCGTCGCCGCGGTCGAGGTCGAGCTGGACGGCACCTACGTCGGCGACAACACGGGACTGCCCGACAACGTCACCCGGTACGGCTGCAGCGACTGGAACGAAACGGGCGGCGAGGTCGTCCACCACCTCCACCTGGGCGCGCCGCACTTCTTCGCGGTCAGCCTGAGCGGCGCCTGCGATCTCGACCTGGCGGTCCTCGACGCCTGCGACGAGAACCTGGGCTGCATGCAGGTGACCGACGACGGCATCGTCACCTCCGGCGCCCTGGCGGGCGACTTCTACCTCGTGGTCGACGGATACGCGGGCGCGGCCTGCGCCTTCGAGCTCACCCTCGAGGACCTGGGCCTGCCCAACCGGGCGCTGACCTTCGGACAGGTCAAGGCGCTCTACGGCCGCGACCGGTCCAGGGTGAGATAGACCATCGCGGTGAACAGGTCCGGCGGGAAGAAGACCTGGCCCCACTTCTCGTCCAGCCCGGCGGTGGCGCCCGCCGCCTGGACCTCCTCCAGCGACATTCCCGCGGCCTTCAGCGGCGCGGCCGCGGCGCGGAAATCGGCCAGCATCTTCAGGTAGGTCTCCAGGTCCCCGCGCCGGGCGAGCGGTCCGTGGCCGGGGACGATCAAGGTCTCCGCGTCGCAGAGGCCGAGGATCGTCTCGACGGCGGCGATCATGCCGTCGATGCCGCCGCCGCAGGACGTGTCGATGAAGGGGTAGCCGCAGTTGAAGAAGATGTCGCCGGTGTGGATCACGTTGGCCTTGCGGAAGTGCACGACCGCATCGCCGTCCGTATGGGCGCCGCCCGGATGGAAGACGACGATCTGCTCGCCGTTCCAGTACAGAGTCAACGAGTCGGTGAAGGTGATCGCGGGCAGGGCCTTCTCGGGCGAAGGCGGCTGCACGTGTTCCAGCAGCTCGATGCGCTGCTCGACCGCCATGCGCCAGCGCACGTTCTCGTGGGCGACGATCACGGCACCGGCGCCGGCCAGGGCCTCGTTGCCGCCGACGTGGTCGAAATGCCAGTGAGTCGACACCACGCAGGCGGCCGCCGCGCCGGTCCGCGCGCGCACGAAGCCGACCAGCTTGTCCCCCATCTGCTCGTAGTCGGCGTCGACGAGCAGCACGCCGTCGTCACCGGTGCTCATGGCCACGTTGCCGCCGGCGCCGCGGAGCCACCAGAGACCGTCGCGGAGCTCGGTCGCCGAGAACTCGAACTTGTCCCAGTCCTGGGCCCGGACGGCCGGGGCGGCCAGCACGAGCAGGGCGATCGTCGTCAGCACTGCGGTTCTCATGGCGCGTTCACTCCTTGGGCCGCACGGCCACCTCGAACGGGATCCAGGCGGGGGCGAGGCAGGACTTGGCGTCGCAGGCCTGGCATTCCAGCTCGAAGGCCAGGGGCGCGTCGAGCTCGGCCATCAGCACGCCCGTGATGGTCAGCTCCTCCTTGCCGGCCAGCAGCGTGACCGTTTCTCCCAGGAACTTGCCCCTGTGCCCGGCGGGATAGTCCACCGCGACTGCGGCCAGGGGCACGGTGTCCAGGCCAGTGACGGAGATGCCGTAGTAGACCGTGTCGCCGTGGGCGTAGAGATGCCAGCCCTTGTCGATGTCGATGCCGACGGTGATGCTGACCGTCTCGCCGACGTCGGCGCTCACGGCGGCCGGCGCCCTGACGGACACGACCGAGGACGAATCGCGCATGCCCTGTCCCACCGCGGCGATCGCGGCGAGCAGCAGGACGGCGGTTATCAGGACGGGGCGCATGGATTTCCTCCCGGATTGTCGCCAGACTCCTGCCGCGCGGCGCCCCGTACCGGATAGAGGCCCGCGGCGATCTCCTCGAGCACGACCGCCGCACCCTGTTCGGCCACGTGCGGCGCGACGCGGTCCGCCGCGCTCCGCACCTCGTCCGGCGCGTTGCCCATGGCCACACGATGACCGGCGGCCGCGAACATATCAAGGTCGTTGTAGTTGTCGCCGATGGCCACGATGCGCTCCCGCGGCACGCCCCGCGCATCCGCCAGCAGCGCGAGGCCGCTGCCCTTGGTGCAATCCGCCCGGTACACCTCGAGCCAGAGGTATTCGTCCCGGGCCAGCAGGGTTTCCGTCCTGACGATCTGCACCGCGTCGCCGAGGTCCCGCCGGATGGCCGCGTCGAGCTCCCGCACCTTGTCGGCCAAATCGATGGTGCCGATCTCCAGGGCCGCCGGCGGCAGATGCCCGAGCAGGTCGTCGACCTCGCGCACCGCCCCCACCTTCTCGCCGCGCCGCCGCAGATAGCGGTCCAGTACGCCGTTGGGCGGCTGGCGCTCGATGGTCACGCCGCCGCCGGCGTCGTCCTCGGTGAACATCAGCGGCATGACCTCGTGGGCGCGGAACAGCTCCACCAGGCGACGCAGGATGTCGCGCGGCAGGCCGGCCGCGCGCAGGACGCGCCCCCGCCCGCCGTCGATGACCATGGCGCCGTTGAGCAGGATCTGCGGCACGCCGTCCAGCGCGCCGGCCGCGGACGCGATCACGTGGGCGGCCGAGCGACGGTTGCGGCCGGTGCAGAGGGCGAACAGGTGGCCCGCGTCGCGGACGCCCGCGATCGCCGCGCACACCCGCGGATCCACCACGTCCTCGAACTCGGTGTTCAGCAGCGTGCCGTCCACATCGACCGCCACCAGCAGCTTGCCGTCGTCCAAGAATCCGCCTCCGGACGTCATGTCGTGATGTGGAAGTCGTCCCAGCGGCCCGAGGCGCCGCCCCAGCTCAGATGCAGGCGGTCCACCCGGCCGTGGGTCGGCCCGCGCGCGATCACCCCCAGGAACTCGACCAGCGCCTCCTGCTTCCCCTCGGCCCAAACCTCGACGTTCCCATCGCGCAAATTGCGCACCGTGCCGGTCAACCCGCGCCGCGCCGCCGCCTGCTGCACGAACCAGCGGAAGCCGACCCCCTGGACGCGGCCCGCGAGAATCGCGTGAAAGCTGTCGAACGGGTCCTGTTCGCTCATCCGCTCAAACTAACACCGTGGGGGATGACTGTCACCATGGGTCGCTGCGAGCCGGGGGATCAGGGCTGCCGGCTCCACGCCCGCTTCTCGTGCAAGGTGACCAGGCGACGGGCGTAGAGGGCGAGGGCCCTGGCCACGGGCCGGTTGTTGGGCAGCACCTTGTCGCGGCGAAAATCGAACGAGCCGCTCAGAGGCCGCCCCTCGCGCGAGCGGCCCAGGGCCAGACCGTTGAGCCCGTCGTCGCCGGGCACGGGAGCGTCCCGGACGCGCGCCAGCAGGAAGCCCTCCATCCACGTGTCGTCGAGCTTCCCGCCGAGCAGGCGATCGACCAGACCGTCCACGTCGAGCACGACATACCCCTCGCCGAGGACCAGGGCCTTCATGCCGCTCGCCCAGAACCGCACCGTCCGGCCCTGGTCGTCCGGCACGCGCAACATGGCGTCGTGGAGGTCGATCTCCGTGGCCACGACGACATGCGACACGAACAGGGTGCCCGGGTGGTAGCCGAGGATGCTGTACGGCAGGGGCAGCTCGAGATCTCCGTCCAGTTCCAGCCTCACCACGCGGCGCGAAGTCTTGCCGTCGCCCAGCCGCGAGAAGGCGACGACCCTGTCGATGGGCAACTTGGTCGGGCGGCCCGAGGCCGCCACGTAGGCGCTCAGATCGTCGCGGCTCCAGACGCCGAGGGAATCGTTCTCGACGATCCGCGTCACGAACTCGAAGAAGGGATCCCGGATCTCGGGGCCGTCCGCGTAGACGTTCTCCTCGCCCTCGACGAACCGGTCCGTGAACTCGTCAGCGGGGTCCCGGGCGATGGCTCCGACCCCCGAACCTGCAACGAAAGCAGCCGCCAACATGACCATAACGCTATTCCAGAGGTGAAAGGGTCGTCTTTTCGGCGCGCCGCGGCGAGAAAGCGGGCTCTCGTATCTCATTGCAATACCATGCATTACATCACCAGCCACTTCATGGACAAAACTATGGCAAGACGGCGAAGTGTGGACCTATACTTGCCAAGTGATGCCGCCGACGACAGTTCGGAACACCGCATCCTTTTCCCGCATTGTGTCACGTCTTCTGCATGGGAGGAAACCATGAAGATCTCTGCCAAGCTCCTGCTGCTCCTCGCCGCCCTGGCCTTCGCGCTGGCCCTCGGCTGCAGCAGTGACGATCCCGCCGAGCCCGACCCCGATCCGAACCCCGATCCCACGGGCACCACCGCCCTGGTCGGCGACGACGGATCCGAGACCACCGACTTCGACTCCTACGAGCAGGTCTCCCTGTCGCTGGCCGACCTGACACCCAACACGCTCTACACCATCGAGGTGTCGGACCAGACGAAGGCCCTGATCGGCACCTACCAGCTGACCACAGACGCCAACGGCGAGATGGACGCCTCGTCCGTCCTCTACGATCCCGAGCCCGGCACCTACACGGTGAACGTGGTGAACACCGACATCACCTTCGACATCACGGTCGAAGCCCCCGTCAACGTCTTCTACCAGCCCTGTGACGCGACGGGCGCGCACCTGAACAACATCGACGTGGGGAACATTCTCTATCTCTCGGCCGGCAACGGCACCGAGGGCGACGTCGTGCACGTCTACGTGGCACCCAACCGCTACGACTGGGCCTACGGCATGTACCTCTACGACTACACCGAGTCGGTGGAGGAGCTGACCTTCGCGGCCGGCGGCGTGATTCCCCCGACGCCCATCTGGCAGTCGCCCGTGATCGGCGAGGGGACCGCGGCCTACGACGTCGTGATCGACGTCAACCGCAACAACGTCTACGACGCCGGCGACTACCTCGACGGCAAGATCGGCGTGGGCTTCGTGGTGCAGGAAGTCGACGTGGCCAAGGTCCTGATCAACGGCCACGTGGTCGAGCGCCTCTCCTCCGACGTGCGCTACGTCTACCGCGACCTGTTCAACACCGACGAGAACGTCTACGTCTACGTCAACCCGGTGGCCAGGATGCGCAACCTGGGCGGCAACCGCTACGTGAAGTGGTACATCGTGCCCCACCAGGCCACCTGGAACGACCAGGATCCCCTGACCCCCGTCACCACGCCCCTGGGCGACACCGTCCAGTACGGCTGCACAAACGCGGGCCGCCGCCTGATCTGGCCGGCCCCCCTGACCCCGGGCCAGTACGACGTGGTCATCGACGTCGACGGCGACGAGCTCTACGACAAGGGCCAGGACTTCCTCGACGGCTACAGCGGCCCCGGCGACTGGGTCGGTTTCACCGTCCAGGACGAGCCCGACACCAAGGACTGGACCGTCCTGGTCTACGCCGACGGCGAGGGCGGCCTCTCCGGCACGCGCTCCCAGTACGCCAACGAGATCGCCAACGCCATGGACGGCGACACCTACGCCGGCGTGCTCTTCGACGGCGACGACGGCGCTGGCTATGCGGACTGCAAGCGCTACATCTGCACCCCGGGCACCGTGACGGTGGACGCCGACTACGGCGAACTGAACATGGGCCAGGCCCTGACGCTCTACGACTTCCTGATCTGGGGGATCACCAAGTTCCCCGCCGACCGCTACATGATCGTGCTGTCGAACCACGGCGGCAGCTGGTTCAACGAGAGCCACGCCGTGCCCAACGAGCTGGACTACGACGACCCGGCCAAGGCCATCTGCTACGACAACGGCGACGGCCTTAACATGTTCGAGCTCGAGCGGGTCTACCGCGACGTCAAGTCCCTCGTCGGCGGCAAGCTGGACGTGATCTGGTACCAGGGCTGCCTGATGGGCGCCATCGAGGTGGCATCGGTCTCCAAGGAGTACTTCGACTACATGGTCTCCCACGAGACCGTGCGCTACGGCAGCGAGAACGCGGACAAGTTCCCCAACCTGATCGCCGCGATCAACGGGAACCCCAACGCGAGCACCGCCGCGGAGAAGGCCGTGACCGTGGAGACGGCGCCCAGCAGTTCGTTCTGCGCCAGCTACGACCTGAGCGAGTACAACGACGTCGAGCAGGAGATCCGCAACTTCGCGAACGTCGCGCTCGGCCACGACGACTGGGAGATCTTCAAGGGCGAGATCGAGGCCATCCTGGGCACCGTGCGCCGCGTGGCGCCTCCGGGCACCGTCGGCACGCTCGAGCCCTACGAGCAGAACGGCGACCTGATCGACTTCTTCGACAAGGTCTCCGAGGCCACTACCGGCAACATCCCCGCGACCGTACGCGACGCCGCGGATGCCGTCTCTCTCGACGCCGCCTTCCTGGTGGAGGAGACCGCGGGCAACATCGGCGGCGCGGAGGGCCTCTCCGGCGTGGCCATCTGGCTGCCCCGCACGGCCACCGAGTTCAACAACCACGCGGCCGAATACAGCGGTTTCGACTTCACGACCAACACCCGCTGGCTGGAGTTCCTGGCCGAGCTGTACGGCGTGGCCTACCGCATCGAGTTGACCTGGGGCGCGGTACCCACGGACCTGGACTCGCACCTCTACGACGCACAGCAGCCCTTCAACCACCTGGACTACCACAGCGACGGCGAGGGCAACTCCCCCATCCCGGGCACCTCCCTGGACCTGGACGACACCTCCAGCTACGGGCCGGAGAACATTCGCATCTCGTTCCTGACCGACGGTCCCACCGGTCATTATGAGTACTGGGTAGACAACTACTCGAACACCGTGACGACCGAGAACGCGATCGTGAAGGTCTATCGGGGCGGCGACGCCAATCCTTCCAAGACCTACTACCACGTCTACAACGTGGCAGGCATGGAAGGGTGGCACGTCTTCAACATCGATTCGCAGACCGGCATCATCATCGACGTGGACACCGTCGAATCCGAGGTGCCGGACACCAAGATGGTCCGCGACAAGTAGCGCACACCGTGCGACAGGGAAGAGAGGGCGGCCGCCGCGGCGGTCGCCCTCTTCTTCCCCGTAGCGGCGGCGGATCAGTCCGGCATCCCGCTCCCCGCCAGCGCCGCCCCCTCGCCGCAGGGCGTGGTGTGGTCGTTGGCGTAGATGCGGAACGCCAGTCCCTCGGGATCGAAGGGCGCCAGGCGGAAACGCACCGAACGCATGAAGAAGCACTCGCAGACGTCGGTCATGTACTCCCAGATGCGCACCTCGGCCACGCCGCCGGTCACCGCCACCGACGGCCGCACGCGCTCGGTACAACAGTTGATGCTCATGGACAGGATCGTGACCTCCGTCGTGTCGCCGCGGACGGTCACCGTCACCGGGCAGACGCCGCCGGTGGCGGGCTTCTGGATCTCGGGCATGATCTCCGCAGCGCCCACGACCAGCTCCTGCCCCGGGAGCACGTCGGGCATGGGGAAATGCTTCAGGTCGGGATTGGCGTGCGGCGCCTCCCGCGCCGCGATTCCGGAGCCGGCGCCGCTCCCGCCGGCCTCGCCGCCCACGTTCCGGGTGTCCTTGCAGCCGGCGGCCGCCAGGACGGACACCAGCGCCGGCAGCGCCAGGCGGACCAGCATCCTCTTTTCGATGATCATGTTCACTCCCTCCGCTGGACACGCGACGAAGCCGTAGCGGCGACACTCTAACACGGATCCGCCGGGAACGTTCGCCCCATTCGTGCACGCCCATTGTTGACGGCCGGGATGCCACTCCGCTGTGGTATCATTAGATTGATAACAGGGTAGGGTTCCCGCCGCCCGATCCCCCGTATGCGACGCGCATCCAGCCCGCCGGGGCCACGTGCACACAAGGAGTTTCTCATGTCCAAGGAATGCATCCAGCCCGCTGGAGGTATGCGTGGAGCGATCGCGGCGCTGCTGGCGCTGGCCACGACGGTCATGCCGGCCACGGCGGTCGCTCTGACCGCAACCGCCGTCTCGAGCCCGGACACGCTCGACAGCCTCGAGCCCGCGGTCGCGGTCGTCTACCCCGCCGGCGGGGAGATCTTCACGATCACCGAGACCGAATCATTGCAGTGGACCATCGCGGAGCAGAGCTGGAACGGAGCGGCGACGCCCGTCACCGTGCGCATGCTCGACGGCGAGGCGCTGCTGGACGAGCAGACGCTGCTGCCCGATCCCGACGGCACCTACGAGCTGTCCTGGACCGTGACGGGCGTCCCCACCACCCAGGCGCGCGTGGTCGTCGCGGCGGCCGACCGGTTCGGCATGGCCGGCGACGACACCAGCGCCTTCTTCGAGATCCGCGACGGCGGCACGGCCGCGCCGCCGATGCCGTCGGCCGATGCGCTGGGCCCGGTGGCCCCCAACCCCTTCAATCCGAGCACCCGGATCGGCTTCGCACTCATGACCGCGGCGGACATCAGCCTGTCCGTGTACGACATGCGCGGCCGCGAGATCGCGCGGCTGGCGGAAGGGACCTGGCCGGCCGGCGCGCACGACGTCACGTGGCGCGGCCGTGACGACGACGGCGTTCCCGTCGCCAGCGGCGCGTACATCGCGCGTCTGAACATCCGCAACGGCGACGGGTCGTTTCGTCCCGCGAACATGATCACACGCCTGACCCTGGTCCGATGAGGAGGCACGCCATGCGCAAACGACCGACCCGCCGCGGCGGCCTCCCGACCGTCCTCGTGCTGATCGTCCTGATCTCCCTGACCGCCGCGTGCGCCGACGGCGCCGAAGGGCGCGCACGGGCCATACCCGGCACTAACGTCGCCGCGCTGCAGGCCAAGGCCGCCGCGTTCTCGGCCTGGGCCGAGGCCCGGCGCACGCCCCTCTACGAGGATCTGCGCGCGCGCGTCACCGGCCCCCAGGGGGCGCTGAACCGCAACCGCAGCCTGGCGCTGATCGGCATCGACGCCCACGGCCGACCCCTCTTCCTGGGGACGACCAACCTGATCGCCGCCCAGACCGTGAGCCTGGACCACGTGTGGCCCGGAGGCTCCAGCGGCTTCGACCAGGACGGCACGAACGTCGCGGGCGAACTGGCCATGTGGGACGCCGGCGCGGTCATGACGACCCATCAGGAATTCGGCGGCCGCGTCACCGTCGTCGACGCCTCGCCGGACGTGCATTTCCACGCCACCCACGTGGGCGGCATCCTGGTCGCGGCGGGCGTCGATCCCAACGCCAAGGGCATGAGCTTCGCCGCCTACCTGGACAGCTACGACTGGGTCGACGACGAGCTGGAGATGGCGGCCGCGGGCGCGACCGGCCTGCTGATCTCGAACCACAGCTACGCGTTCGTGGCCGGCTGGCTCTGGAACAGTACCGATGGAAACTGGTACTGGTTCGGCGACGTCGACGTCAGCGCGACCGAGGACCCGGGCTTCGGCTTCTACTCGAGCGGCACCCGCGACTGGGACGAGATCGCCTACGACGCCCCCTACTACCTGATCGTCAAGTCCGCCGGCAACGACCGCAACGATTACGGCCCCGCCCCGGAAACCCCGGGCCACTACTACTGGAATCCGGTGCTCGAGGACTGGGAATGGAGCACCGACCTGCGCGACTACGACGGCGAGGCCACCTACGGCTACGACACGCTCCCCTATCGCGGCAACGCCAAGAACATCCTGACCATCGGCGCCGTGGACGACATCCCCGGCGGCTGGACCCAGCCGTCCGACGTGGTCATGAGCTCGTTCAGCAGCTGGGGCCCCGCCGACGACGGCCGCATCAAGCCGGACATCGTGGCCAACGGCATCGAGCTGTACAGCACCTACATCGAATCGGACACCAGCTACGAGAGCTTCAGCGGCACGTCCATGTCCGGGCCCAACGCCGCCGGCGCCATCCACGCCCTGGCGCAGCATTACCGCGACACCCACGCCGCGCAGACCGCCCTGTCGTCCACCCTCAAGGCCGTGGTGATCCACACCGCGGACGAGGCCGGCAGCAACGACGGACCCGACTACCGGCACGGCTGGGGACTTCTCAACGCGCTGTCCGCGGCCGAGGCCATCGACGGCGACGCCGTTTTCGCGCAGCGCATCACCGAGGAATCGCTGTCCCAGGGCGAGCGCGACACGCTCGTCCTGTGGAGCGACGGCAACGAACCCGTGGTCGCGACGCTCTGCTGGACCGATCCTCCCGGCACGCCACCCGCGTGGTCGCTCGATCCGACCGACGCCATGCTCGTCAACGACCTCGACCTACGCATCGAGCGGGCGAGCGACGCCTTCGTGCACGAGCCCTGGATCCTCAATCCCGCCGGCTACACCGTCGCCGCCATGACCGGCGACAACTTCCGTGACAACGCGGAGAAGATCGAGGTGGGCGTGCCCCAGAGCGGGCCGTACCGGGTGATCGTCTCGCACAAGGGAACCCTGGCGAATGGGTCGCAGACCTACTCGCTGGTCCTCAGCGGACTGGGCGCCGCGCCCCAGCCCCCGGTCGCGTCAAACGTGGTCTTCGCCCAGCGCACCGACGGCTCGGGCATCGTGGACATCACCTACGACCTGGCCGATCCCGACAGCCCGGCGCTCACGGTCTCCATGCAGGCCTCTGCCGACGGCGGCGGGACATGGGGGCTGGCGACCTGGACCAAGTATGGCGACGTGGGCGACGGTGTCACGCCAGGCACCGGCAAGTCCATCCAGTGGGACTTCGCCGCGGATCATCCGGGACAGTTCATCGGCGAGGCGATGATCCGCATCACCGCTGCTGACGCGCCCCTGATCGTCGTGCTGGGCTCGTCCACGGCCGCCGGCGCGGGCGCGACATCCGAGGAATTTTCCTGGGCCGGACTCTACTTCTCCTACCTACAGGGACGGAATCCGGCGGCGGCCGTCGTCAACCTGGCCGCGGCCGGCTATTCGACTTACCAGATCCTGCCCACCGGCCATGACATACCGCCGGACCGGCCCACGCCCGACCCGAGCAAGAACATCACCGCGGCGCTGACCTACGAACCCTGGGCGATCATCGTCAACCTGCCCAGCAACGACGTGGCCTACGGCTTCAGCACCGCCGAGCAGATGGCCAACTACGAAACGGTCGACACGCTGGCCGCGGCGGGCGGTGTGCAGATCTGGTTCTCCACGGCCCAGCCCCGCAATTTCCCCACCCAGGCCCAGCGCGATCAGCTCTTCGCCATGACCGACACCACGCTCGCGGTCTACGGCGACCACGCCATCGACTTCTGGAACGGGCTCGTCGATCCCGAGGGCATGATCCTGCCGCAATACGACGCAGGCGACGGCATCCACCCGAACGATGAGGGCCATGCGCTGCTGTACTCGCGCGTGGTCGATGCGGAAATCTGGTAACGGATCCGGGTGGGCGCCGGGGATCCCGGCGATCGGCAAGGCCCGCCCCCTCCGGCCGCGACGACGCAGGCCGACCGTCCCCGAGCGGCTGTCGTCCTTGCCCTCTCGGCACCGAGGAAGACCAGATCGCCAAGCGCACGATCCCGCTGGATTGACCGCCACCAGCCCGGAGTCGCGAATCTGGCTCAGAGTTCCACGTCCTGCCCCACGCCCGCAGCCCGGGCGGCCGCGTAGACCACCCGCGCCGAGGACACGTCCTGGATCGCCAGGCCGCAGGACTTGAAGACGGTGATCTCCTCGTCGTTCTCGCGGCCGGGCTTCGCACCGACGACGATCTCGCCCAGGCTGGCGTGGATGTGTTCCTCGGTGACGGCGCCCTCGGCGATGGGAATCAGGATGTCGCCGGCCTCGGCGAGATTGGCCTCTTTCAGGTCGGCCACGAACTTGGCGCGGACGATGGTCCGGGTGTCCAGCTCGCGGGCGCCCGGCGAATGGGAGCCGATGTTGTTGACGTGGGTGCCGGGACGCAGCCAGTCGCCGTCGAAGACAGGCACGGGGGAGCTGCTGGCGGTGACGACGATGTCCGCCGCCTTGACCGCGGCCTCGGCGTCCTCGGCGGCCTCGATCGCCACGCCGAGCAGGGCCCCCATCTCGGACACGAAGGCGTCGCGGGTGCCGGTCACCGTGTCCAGCACGTAGATCTTCTCCAGGGGCCGCACCAGGTGCACGGCCTCGAGCTGCTTGCGGGCCTGCCCCCCCGCGCCGAAGATCGTGCAGACCTTGCTGTCCTCCCGGGCCAGGTACCGGGTGGCCACGCCGCTGGCGGCGCCGGTGCGCACGGCGGTGAGGTAGCCGGCATCCATGATGGCGATCGTCCGGCCCGAGGTCGGATCGCAGAGCAGCAGGGTGCCGAAGATGGTCGGCAAGCCCTTGCCCGGATTGTCGGGATAGACGGTCACGACCTTCAGGCCGAGCACCTCGTCGTCGCCGCCGATGTGGGCGGGCATGCCCAGGAACAGGCCCTTGTGCCCGGGCACCGAGATGACCGTTCGCTGGGGCATGTCGGCGTTGCCGCGGGCCAGCTCGCTGAAGGCCGTCTCCACCGCGGCCAGGCAGGCGTCCATCGACAGCACGGCTTCGACGTCTTTGCGGGATAGCAGCAGGGGCATGGAGATCCTCCGGGGCTGGGGGCTGGGGCTGGGGCTGGGCTCGCGCGCCCGCCCACTCTATACCAGCCGCGCGGCGCTTCCAACGACAAAGGGCGCGCGGCGCCGTCCCGGGCGCGTAAGATTCCCGTGCCGCGCAAACAGATGTGCTAGAATCAATCATGACTTATCAGTTCCAGTCGGATCCGAGCGAGGGAGACCATCATGACCATCCGAGCCCAGTTCGCCCTGACCTGCGCGCTGCTCCTGCTGGCCGCGTCCGCGCCGGCCGCCACCTGTTTTCTCCCGGACGACGGCAGCGGCACGGTGCAGCTGCCCCCCGCCTGCCCCGAAGGGTACGCCGGCCAGATGGTGATCATCGACGGCCTGCCGCCCGGCACCACCATCGAGATCGACGCCACGCTGACCGACTACTACAACGTGGTCACCTTCTTGGGCGGCTCCCTCGGCGGCGAGGTGCAGCAGTTCGACGCCACCCTGTACTGGGTACTCACCGGCACGGGAGATCTGACCGGCTACACGCGCAGCATGGCCGTCCCGGTGGCCTGCGAAGTGCATACCGGCCCGCGCACGCCCGGCGACCCGGTCCAGACCTTCGACCAGACCACGTTCTACCTGCAGGGGGAGCTCTACGGCGATCCGGACTTCTGCGAGCTGATCGTCATCGCCGGCGACGGTTTCGGACTGCCCTGCCCCGGACAGTGCACCTTGACGCAGCTGCCCAGCGGCGACTTCGCCGTCGACAGCTTCTTCGACATCACCTACCAGATCCAGTTCGCGGGCTGCCCCGGCAGCCCCCTGGACGGCCTGTCGGGTGCGACCACCGACACCAAGCGCTTCCAGGCCGGCGAGCCGTAC
>JAHIYU010000007.1 GCA_018814885.1 bacterium
CCGCCCCCAACCCCTTCGCGGGCGCCGTGGAACTCTACGCCGTGTCGCCGCTCGGCTCCGCCAAGGCCCTCGGCGCGCTGCCCGAGCTGGCGATCTACGACGCCCGCGGACGGCGCGTGCGAACCCTGTCGCTGGCGGCGCGCTCCGCGGAACGTGCCGTCGCCAGCTGGGACGGCCGGGACGCCTCCGGGCGCGCGACACCCGCCGGGGTCTACTTCGCCGCACTCGTCGGCAGGCCGGCCGCCGCACAACTGCGCCTCACCCGCCTGAAATAGCCCCGCCCGAACTTGCTCAAGCAGCCCCCCTTGTGTGACGATAGCGGTAGAATGAGCGACAGATTGCCAATGCAGACCGGGCAGTTCAGCCTGAAGCGCGTCCTGCTCACGGTGGCGCTCGTGCAGCTGGTGCTGGCCGCCGCCATGTTCATCTACTGGCGCGTCTACCAGGGCGAGTTCTTCCCCTATCCCATCAACGACGACGGCAGCGTCACCTGCGAGGGCGCACCGCTGCTGATCGGCTACGGCGTGCGCATCCCGCCGCCCTGGACCTTCACGGGCGTGGGCAGCGACACGCTGCGGCTCAACGGTTTCCCCTTCGAGCCGCTCCGCAAGGACGACGCGTCCGTGGAGCTGACGCCAGGCCAGCGCGACCGCATCCGCACCATCAAGGCCATCCTGGAAGAGGCGGAAAACGCCTACAAGACGTCCGACGGCAAGGAGGCGGGCATGCGCGCCTTCGCCGACGCCATGGAGCCGTACCTGGGCGGCGTCCTGCTCTCCCTGCAGCTGGATATGGGGGGCGAGACTCTGACCGCCGACTTCGGCGGCGACATCCCCGAGGTCACCGTGAACTTCCTGCACGACCCGCACTGGGTGGAGCCGGAGGGACTGATCCGCAGCCGCCACTACGGCACCATGCGCGAGTTCATCGGCTGGATGGAGGAGAACCACGACGGCGTGCTCTGCTTCGGCACCGGACATCTGACGTTGTCCGGTATAGCCGAGGACCGGCGCGCCTACCAGCGCGTACTGGACATCCTGGAGACCCTGCCGCGCGACCCCCGCCGGGCGATCACCGCCGATGACATCCGCCACGTCATGGCGGACGACGCGTTCTTCGCCCGCTTCGAGGCGTTGATCTACGATTTCCTGCAGCACGGCGGGCGGGACGCGCCGAGCGGGCTCTGATCCCCGGCTTTCCCCTCAGGACGATGTCATCGGATATGTGGCGCAGGCGCCGAGCCGGTGCCCGCCGGCGGGCAACGTCAAGGCCACCGTTGAAAGCGGGGACGGGACTCGCGATCAGTTCGCGGGCGATTCCTTTCGCGTCGCTTCGCGCGGGCGGGATCGGTTTCCGGGAGCGTCGTCGTCGGGACCCCCGAACGGCGCCCGTGCGTCGGCTCCCGCCAGGCGGTGTTTCACCGCCGCCGCCTCGTGCAGGCGCCCGCAGACGTCGCGGACCGCCGTGCGGCAGACGTCCAGCCTCGCGGCGGTGCACGGGTCGAGCAGGCCGTTCGGTACGGCACCCCGGCCGCCGGCCGGTTCGTCCTTGCCGTGGGCCAACCTGTTGCGCCAGGTGTCGAGCGCCTTGAGCGACTGCCAGGGCGGCTTGCTCCAGTCCTGCGCGACCGCCAGCTCCTCGCAGAGCCAGTTGAGCTTGCCGAGGACGCCCCGGTACGGCGTGGCGGTGAAATGGGCCTTCTCGTCGGCCCAGATCCCGGGCGCCGCGCGGGCGCCGACGAAGTTCAGATAGGCCTCCAGCGCCGAGTGGGTCAGCATCATCGCGCCCAGCAGGGCGTAGGCCGGCCGCGGATCGCCCGCGGCCGGCAGCCGCGACATGTGCGCCGCGCCGCGCCACAGGATTTCGTGCAGGTAAAGGGCGTCGTCCGCTCTCATCTCCCTCCCGTCATGTTCTCGAGATCGCGCGGGCGCGGGCGTTCATGGCCGGTGATGATAGGGTGCGCAGGGAAAAAAGTCACCTGACAGGGGCCGGATAATTCCTAGATTGAGAGGATTCCTTCACCTGTCCCACGGAGAAGCCATGCGCAACCCGATCGTGTTCTTCGTCTGTCTCTTCGCCGCCGGGACGCTTCTCGCCGGCGAACCCGACACGCTCTTCGTCGAGGTCGAGCGGGGCGTCGCGCTGGAGGTGCTGGACTGGGGCGGCGACGGCCCCGAGGTGGTGCTGCTGGCGGGCCTGGGCAGCACGGCCCACGTCTTCGACGATTTCGCCCGGCGCCTCGCGCGCCACGCCAGGGTGCGCGGCGTCACCCGCCGCGGCTTCGGCGCCTCGACCCACCCGGTCAACGGCTACGACCAGCGCACCCTTGCCCGCGACGTGAAGATCGTCTGCGACCGACTGGGTCTCGCGCGTCCCGTGCTGGTCGGTCATTCGCTGGCCGGTTCGGAGATGGCCTGGTTCGAGCTGCAATGGCCGGGACGCGCGCGCGCCCTGGTGTTCCTCGAGGCGGCCTACGATCACAGCCGCCTGGGCGAGCTGGACGAGATGGCGCTGCCGCCCGCGTCCCGGCCGCCGGCGCGGGGCGACAAGTCTTCCCCCACGGCGGTGCGCGACTGGCTGCGCCGCACAAGGGGGTTCACGGCGCCCATGAGCGAGGTCACCGCCCTGTTCCGCTTCGGCGCGGACGGGCGCCTGCTGGACGCCACCGGCTCGGCGACGGCAGCCGGGATCATCCGCCACGCCCTGCCGCCCCCTCCCTTCGCGAGCGTGCGCGCCCCGACGCTGGCTGTCTACGCCAAGCCGACGCTTGCATCCCGCTATCCCGCGCTGGATTCGTCGGACGCCGGGAACCTGTCGCGAGCCCATGCCCGCGTGGCGCTGGAGCGTGACTGGATGGCGACCCAAGTGGCCGCCTTCCAGCAGGCGGTGCCCCACGCCGTGATAGTCGTGCGCGACGGTGCGAACCATCATCTCCATCTGACGGACGGGGCGGGCACGGCCCTGGCGGTGGGGGCGTTCCTCGGGACGCTGGATCAATAGGGCGGCAATTCCATCCCGTAACGAGCCCACTCCTCCTGGCTGGGCCCGTAGATGCCGGGTACCGGCCGGCCGGCCTGACGCAGCAGCACCGTCATCTGGCCCCG
The DNA here is from genome assembly GCA_018814885.1 of bacterium. Taxonomy (NCBI): domain Bacteria; species bacterium. The sequence goes on from JAHIYU010000007.1 coordinate 3,105, forward strand.
GTGGTGGATCTCGTGATCCATGAGGATCTTCAGGGTGACGCCGCGGGGCCAGGTCTCGCCGTAGAGCTCGTCGGTCCGCTTGAGATCGTCGTCCGACCACTTTGCCTTCAGCGCGGCGACCAGTTCGTCTGTCACCCTGTCGTAGGCGTCGCGCACCTCGTCCGGCGATCCGGGCGGCAGGGACTTCTCATCCACGGACGAGAGCCCCAGTCCCAGCTTGTTCATCATCTCCGGCACGGTGGTGACGATGTGCCAGGCCACGCCGCGCAGGGTGCGGTGCCCGGACACCACGTTCTGACACATGCTGTCGGTGTCGATGACGGCGATGATCTTCTTCGTGCCCTCGACCAGGTTCTGGTAGCCGCTGAAAAAGTCGTCGAGTTTGCGGAACATGGTTTTCACCTCCGGGCCCGACGTTATCCCATCGCCACGGGGCGGGCAACCGGGAGAACCGTGAACATTCACCACGATTGCGGTTTCCCGGCACGCCGGACCCGAGAGCCGGCCCCCCATGACAAATCTCCCAACAGAGCACATGACAACGAGATACGCGGCGCGCGCATTTCGGGCCCATTGGGCACGCTCCCTGCGATACCGGGGGCAAGACACTCAATGACCCCTGGCGGGATTCGACAAGGAGCAGCGGCATGGACAAGCACATCATTCACCGACGCATCTGGCTGCGGGCCCCCCTGGTCGCGCTGACCCTGACCCTGGCCCTGCTGGCGCTGCTGGCGGCCACCGTCCGGGCGGGCGAGTTCCCCCACGAGCGCAAGGGGCTGGTGCTGGGCTTCAACCTCGGCGGCGGCAACGCCGCCCTGCAGTACGACCTGTTCGGCACGAACGTCGAGCGCGAGATCGAAAACGTCTTCGGCGGCGGCGGACGCATCGGCTACGGCCTCTCCGACCACGTCGTCCTCTCGCTGGAGGGGCACGGCTTCGGCAAGACCAGCGGCGAGGCCGACGTGCAGGCCGTCATGACCCTGGTCACCGTCACCTGGTATCCCGGCGGCGGCGGGTTCTTCCTGCGCGCGGGCGGGGGCGGCGGTGCGGCGAACGTGACTCTGCCCGGCCCGCCCGCGGCGGTCGACTGGAACGAGCGCGAGGCCGAGGGTGCCGCCGGCGTGGGCCTCGGCTACGAGTGGCGCCTGGGCCGGCAGTTCGCCCTGGGCGTGGCCCTCGACGCGCGCGGCCTGTCGTTCGAGGACCTGCCGCTCTTCCGGGAGACGACCCTCGGCCACGGCACGGCGTCGCTGCAGCTGAACTGGTACCTCTAGCCCGGCAGAGATCCGGCGGGGCCGGTCGGGATATCGTCCCGGCCGGCCCTGCTGCCTACTCAGGGAACGATGTCCCCGTCGCGGATCACGCAGGCGGTCGAGCCGTCGCTGCGCGTGACGGTCAGGGTGGGGCGGTGGAAGAGGTAGTCGATGTGCGTGCTGGAGCGGTTGCGCCCGCCGGGCAGGCCCAGATTGCTGCCGAAGGCGATGTGGGCGGTGCGCAGGGCCTTCTCGTCCTCGAGCATGTTGCCGTGCAGCCCCGCGCCGGGGTTCAGCCCGATGCCCAGTTCGGCGATCGTCCGCGCGCCGTCGTCGGTGTCCATCAGCTCGATGATGCGGGCGGCGAGCGTCGGGTCATCGCTGGCGACGTCCACGCCCCGCCCGCCGCGGCAGGTGATGGTCGCCGGGGCCGGCACGTTGCCGTCGGAGCCGAAGCAGCCGTCGACGACCAGCGCGCCGTCGGCGCGATCCTCGCGGGGGCAGCAGTAGACCTCGCCGCAGGGCAGGTTGACGCCCTTCTCGGTCAGGGTGATGCGCACGTCCGAGACGAAGGGGCGTCCGGTCAGCCCCAGGGTCAGGTCGGTGCCCGCCCCCGATGCGACGTGCACCGACTCCGCGTCGCGGAACAGGTCGATCAAGCGCTCCGCGCCGTAGCGCATGGCGGTGTAGTCCACGTCCAGCGCGCCGCCTTCCATCATCCTGTCGACGATGCCGGGACTGTGTCCCATACGCAGCTTGCGCGCCTCGATGGCGTGGATCCACTGCAGGCGGAACGGTATCTCGTCGCTGCGGCCGGCGATGGCGTTGATGATCACGTCGCGCCCCTCGAGCAGGTCGAGCATCCCCTCGGGAAGTGTCGTCAGGGGACGGTTGTCCTCGGGCAGGCGGAAGAGGTCGGCGGTGCAGCCGTTCGCGCGGGCCGCCGCCAGGAAGGCGTCGGGGCAGGCGCCTGTCGAATCGTCGCCGATTACCAGCACGGCGTCCCCCGGCGCCAGGTCGAGCGCCTGCCGCATGGCGGACAGGGCGGCGCGGGTCATGGTATGAAGGTCGGGCACGTCGGCCGTCCTCTCGATCGAGGCACCCGGCGAAGACGGATGCGCAGTTTTCGGGTTGCTACCGGTCGCGCTCCGCGCCGGCGCGTGCGCGCGGCCCACGGGGAAGACGCCGGGGCGGTCGATTGGTTGCCTATCGATCGTCCGCGGAGGTAGCTGCGGGAGATGCCGCGCGACTGTAGACCATCCGGCCGCTCCCGCACAAGGGCGCCGCCGCGACCGCTTCATCATCCGCCCGGAGAACGGCCGATGGTGCGTTATCGGCGATTCGCGAGGGGCGCGGCGAAGGCCAGCACGTGGCCGTCGGGATCGAGACAGTAGCCGGCGCGGTCGCCCCAGTCGCGCGGCCGCGGTCGCGAGCAATACGCAGCCCAGCGCCGCCAGCGTCATGCGGTTCGGCATCCTCATGGTGCTCAATAGTCCCTTCCGGCGGGCCGAATGGCCGAGGGATCGCCGGCGTGGCAGAGCGTCACGCCGTAGACCATGCCGCAGTGCGGGCAGTGGTCCTCGAACCTGGACATGACGAAAGCCTCGCCGCATTCGCATTCGATCCGCGCCGCCACGGGCAGGGGCATGTCCCGGAATCCCATCATGCGCAGCTTGTCCACCATGGCGCGACCGTCCTCGCGAACGCCGCCGCATCCGTCGTGCATATGTCCGTCCATCCTCTCATGATCGTGTGGCCGGTCGGGTGAGGAATAAACATACACCAACCAGTATATAATACCAGGAAATCCGGGCCTGCTCCGGCGCGGAGGGATCAGGGTGAGATCCCGCGTCCCAGCGCCTCCGCCTCCACGAAGACCATCTTGACCCGCGGCCACTTGGTCCTGATTGCCCGGCCCAGGGCGGCGACGGCCGCCTCCAGCCGCCCGGCCGGGCAGTCGTCACGGAAGTCCACGCTCACGTTCACCAGGATGAACTCCGGTCCCATGTGCAGGGTGAGCACCTCGCCCACGCGGTCGATCTCGGGCACCTCGCGGGCCAGGCGCCGCACGCCCTCGACCACCTCCGGCCGCGCACTCTCGCCGATCAGCAGGCTCTTGGTCTCCCAGGCCAGCCACAGGGCGGTGGCGCCTAGGATCAGGCCGATCACGACGGACGCGGCGCCGTCGAACCAGGCCAGCCCGGTCTTATGGGCGAGCCATACGCCCAGGAAGGCGACGACCAGGCCGAGCAGGGCGGCCGTGTCCTCGAAGAGCACCACGAAGGTGGACGGATCCTTGCTCTCCTGAACGGCGCGCAGGAGGTTGCGGCGCCCGCGTGCCCGCGAGAACTCCCGGCAGGCCATGGTCCACGCCACGCCCTCGAAGATCATCGACATGGCCAGCACGATGTAGTTGAGAGTGGGATCGTCGATGGGGTGCGGCTGCCTGATGTGCTGCACGCCCTCGTACAGGGAGATGCCGGAGCCCACCGCGAAGATCATGATCGCCACCACGAAGCTCCAGAAATAGATCTCCTTGCCGTGGCCGAAGGGATGGCGCGCGTCGGCCGGGCGACGGGCGCGCTTCAGCCCGAGCAGCAGCAGCACCTGGTTGGCGGTGTCCACGATGGAGTGGATGCCCTCGGACAGCATGGCCGAGTTGCCGGTGATCCCCGCGGCGACGAACTTGGTGACGGCGATCAGCGCGTTGCCGGCCAGCGCGGCGTAGATGACCCTGCGGGAACCGGATGCGGCCATGGGCGGAACTCCGTTGGCAAGCCGGAAGACGACCGTTGCGGAGATGCGGCGGCCGTCATTCTAGCGCCCGGCGCGAGGCGATGCCAGCGCCGGTCGCGAAACACGGCCGCGGAGGCCGAAATTACTGGACACGCGGCGCAAAATGGGGAAATTGAGATGGTCGCGAATCGATCGCCGGATCAACCGAGGATGGACGCAAGATGAGCGAAATCGCCGAAACCAAGCCCGGCTGGAAGTTCTCCAAGGCCTTCTGGGTCGCCAACAGCGTCGAGGTGCTCGAGCGCGCGGCCTGGTACGGCGTATTCGTGGTCACCACCCTGTACCTGTCCCGCATCCTGGGCTATACGGACGTGCAGGCGGCGACGACCTCGGGCGTCTTCGTGGCGGGGCTCTACTTCCTGCCCACCTTCAGCGGCGCCTACGCCGACCGCATCGGCTTCCGCAACGCGCTGTTGCTCGCTTTCGGGCTGCTGACCATCGGCTACGGCAGCATGTGGCTGCTGCCCACGCTGCTGGAGTCCGGCGGGCTGGTGCAGTACGGCGTCCCCGACGCCGCCTCGGAACTCAGGGACCAGGTCGGCAAGATCATCGTCTTCAACGGACTGGACACGAGCTGGCAGAAGTGGCTCTTCGTGCCGGTGATGATGGTGATCATGGTGGGCGGGTCGTTCATCAAGTCGGTGATCACCGGCACGGTCGCCAAGGAGACCACCGAGGCGAATCGCGCCCGGGGCTACTCGATTTTTTATGCCATGGTCAACGTCGGCGCCTTCAGCGGCAAGACCATCGTCAAGCCCCTGCGCGAGGGGATGGGCAACGAGGGGCTGATCATCCTGAACCTCTTCGCGGCCGGCATGACCCTGCTGGCCTTCGTGCTGGTATTCTTCTTCTACAAGGCCTCGCGCGGCGAGGGCGAGGGGCGGCAGCTATCGGAGATCCGGGCGGCGTTCATGGCCGTCCTGAGCCGCACGCGCCTGATCGTGCTGACCCTCATCATCACCGGCTTCTGGATGGTCCAGCACCAGCTCTACGCCAGCATGCCCAAGTACGTGCTCCGCATGGCCGGCGAGGGCTCGGCGATCTCCTGGTTCGCCAACGTGAATCCCGCGGTGGTGGTTATCTTTGTGGCCTGGATCACGCAGGTCATGCGCAAACGCACCGCGCTGTACTCGATGACCATCGGCATGTTCATCATGCCCCTGTCGGCCTTCTGCATGGCGGCGGGCAACATGCTCGGCGGCGACATCCTCGGCTTCCATCCCGTGGCCTTCATGATGCTGGTGGGCATAGGCTTCCAGGGCCTGGCCGAGTGCTTCATCTCGCCGCGTTTTTTGGAATACTTCTCCCTGCAGGCCCCCAGGGGCGAGGAGGGGCTGTACCTGGGCTTCAGCCATCTGCACTCGTTCATCTCGGCCCTGGTGGGTTTCTTCATCTCGGGGCTGATGCTCGACCGCTGGTGCCCCGATCCGCGGACCCTGCCCGCGGTCGTCCAGACCCAGCGCCTGGCGGCGCTGGCGGGCGATGGCGTCATGCCCGAGGCCTACCAGCACGCCCACTACCTGTGGTTCGTCTTCGTGGGCATCGCGCTCTTCTCGGCCATCGCGTTGATCGTCTACGGCCGGGTGACTGCACGGATCGACGCGAAGACGGCCCGCTAGGCGAGCGCTCGCGGCCCGTGACGAAAGCCGGGCCGCCCGCGTGCGCGGGGCCCTCGCGGATCATCTTCGAAAAAAGACCAGCCGCGGCACCCTTCCTTGGGAGCAGCGGCCGGCCGCGACACGTGTCGAAGACAGTATAACCCACGTGTCAAGGGGGGGGCTGCGGCAACGGGAACGACACCCGCAACTCCGCTGGCGGACTGCCGGTACCGGCATTTCACCTGTCCGAGAATCATGTTCACGTCCTGCGCGACCTTCCTTTTCGGTCGAGGGATGCCGTTGACCAGACCGCAGGGCGCGGTGACCATCCAGTCGAACCGCAGGCCCCGGCCGTGCAACCCACCATCGGTGATGTCGTGCTATCAGACGAACTCCGCCCGTGACGGGCCCATGCCCCGGGATACGGGCAAGGACCCCGTGGGCGAGTACGAGCTGGCCGGATGGCGGCTGACGCGATCGGCCGCCGCCGCTTCCGATTAGCCGCTCTCCCGCACCGGCAACCTCAGGATCGTCCGCAACTTCTCTGGCGCCACGCGCCGCGGGTCCGACAGGTAGATCTCGTGGTGGCGGCCGCGGGGGGCGAGACCCCCTGCGGCGGCGAACGCGAGCATCTGCGCCACCGTCTCGCGCTCCTGCGCGTAGGGGCCGACGTGCAGCATCTGCACGCACCGGCCCTCGGTCAGGTCGACGAGTTCCACCTCTCGGACCGTGGGATCCTTGCCCTTGTCCAGCAGCTTGGCCACTGCCCCGGAAAGGTCGCCCTCCGTGACGACCTCCGGCGTGCGGATCATCAGCCGCCAGTTCCATTGCGACCGCGGCGTGTCGTCGAGGGCGCGGTCGCCGTCGCCCCACCACTGGCATTCCAGCTTGCAGATCACGTAGTCGCCGCGGCCCTCGAACTTGCGGGTCATCTTGATGGTGTAGGCGACGGCGTACAGCGCCCCGATCCTGGTCCCGAAGGCGTCGCCGTCCGGCGCGCCCCGGCCGGCGACGGCGAGGTAGCGCGCCCCGCCGACGTCGACCAGCAACGGCTTGCGCGAGGCCCTGTACTGCGCCTCGTGCAGCCCGGCCAGGTCGATCTTGTCGCCCATGGCTAGGCGTCTCCCTCGATGGGCAGGTGGATGTCCGTGAGCAGCTCCTCGGGGGGCGTGCTCTCGGGATCGTTGAGATAGATCTCGAGGCTCGGCTCCGCGCGGATCGTGCGCTCATGCGTCGGGATCCACTGGCCGCAGAGCTCTGCGTAGGTCTCGTATAGCTTATCGTAGGGACCATGATGGGTGGTCACGGCATAGACGCCGCCGCCGACGGCCTGCACGCCGATTTCGCCCGTGGGCTCGTAGTCTTCGCCGATGGTCACGCAGGCGTCGTAGCGCAGCTTGTCGGGGGGCGTCGCGTCGGGATCGTCGTGGGAGAGGCCGATGTATTCCGCGCCCGGCCCGAGCCGACCCTCCGCGCCCAGGTGCGTGCAGAGGCCACTCCAGGCGCTCCCGCATTCGTTGTAGGGTCCGATGTGCCTGACGAAGGCCACGCGGCGTTCGGGTACCGTCTTGATGGTCACGTCCATGGTCGATCCTCCGGTCTCCAGTGATTCGAAGGTGATCACCCCGTCCTCCGTGCAGCGGAGCCCGGGCGCGGCGGCGACCGGGGGTCGTCGTCGCTTGCGGTATGTGCTCGGCGAGAGGCCGGTCATGGCGCCGAAGGCCCGCGTGAAGGCCGCGTGGGATTCGTAGCCGGCGTCCAGGGCGATCCGGATGACCGGATCGTCGCCCGTGGTCAGCCGCCCCGCCGCCCTTTCGAGCCGCAGCCGCCGGATATGGGCCCGCACCGACTCGCCCACCATGCCGCGGAAGATGCGGTGGAAGTGGTAAGGCGAGAAGTGGGCCACTTCGGCCAGCTCCTCCAGGCTCGGGTCGCGGTCCAGGTTCTCCTGGATGTAGAGCAGCACGCGCAGGAGGCGTTGCTGGTAGTCCAGGAGCGTGGTGGTGCGCATGAGTCCTCCCCTCGGCCCGAATGATACGTCCCGGCCGGAGGCGCGGCTTGATCGTGCTTGCTGTGTTCGCCCGCGAGTATACAGAAAAAGGCCGCGGACCCCGAGGGGAGCCGCGGCCCGTCGTCCGAGGCGTCTCGGCCGCTCAGCACTTCGCCGCGACCGCCTCCGCCATCTCGGTGGTGGTGCTGCTGCCGCCCATGTCGTAGGTGCGGACCGCGCCCTCGGCGATGACCGCCGCCACGGCGGCCTCCAGCTTGTCGGCCATGTCGATCTCGCCCAGGTGGTCGAGCATCATCTTGGCCGAGAGGATCATGGCGATGGGGTTGACCTTGTTCAGGCCCACGTACTTGGGCGCGCTGCCGTGCGAAGGCTCGAAGACGGCCACCTTGTCGCCGATGTTGCCGCTGCAGGCGAAGCCCAGCCCGCCGACGAGCTGCGCGCAGAGATCGCTGATGATGTCGCCGAACATGTTGCTGGCCACCAGCACGCCGTAGTCCTGCGGGTTCTTGATCAGCCACATGCACATCGCGTCGATGTTGGTCTCCCACAGCTCGATGCCGGTGTAGTCCTTGGCGATCTTGCGGGCCTCGCGGATCATCAGGCCGCTGGTCTCGCGGATGACGTTGGGCTTCTCGACGATGGTGACGCTCTTGTAGCCGAACTTCCTGGCGTACTCGAAACCGTCCCGGATGATGTCCTGGCAGCCCTTGCGCGTGAAGATGCGGCAGCTGACGGCGATGTCCTCGTTGGCGGCCTCGCCGATGCGCCTCATCTGGGCCGGGTGGCTCTTGATGAAGGCGTCGCGGATCTCCTGCGGCAGCGGGTGGTACTCCACGCCCATGTACAGGCCCTCGGTGTTCTGGCGGAAGACCACCAGGTCGAGGTCGTCCCGGTAGTTCAGGGGGTTTCCCGCGTAGGCCTTGCAGGGGCGCAGGTTCGTCTTGAGGTCGAACTCCTGGCGCAGCCGCACGATGGGGCTGCGGTAGACCTTGCCGGTGCCTTTCAGCTCCGGGATCAGCGCCGCCTCGGCCTCCTCCTTGGGCATGCTCGTGATGGCGCCGAAGAGTGCGGCGTCCACGTCGTTGAGCATCTCGATCGTGCGGCCGGGCAGGGGATTGGCCTCCGTCTGCCAGAATTCCCAGCCGATGTCGCCGTGTACGTAGTCGGCGTCGAAGCCGAGCTTGTCCAGCACGATCCTGGCGGCCTCCATGACGTCGACGCCGACGCCGTCGCCCGGCATCCAGCCGATCCTGTACTTCGCCATGTCCGAATACCTCCTGCCCCGAGGTTGCCGAAAACGCGGGGGCGACGCCCCCGGTGCTTGCCGAGCCGTTGGTCCGGACAAAGATATACGGGAAAATCGGCGGGAAAAGCTATTTCGGAGGCGGGTTCTGGAGGGCGGCCCGCGCGTGGCGGGTCCGCAGCTCTTCGTCGAGGATCCGGTGCAGTTCCCGGGTCGCGGGGCTCTTCGCGCGGTGCCGGTTCTGGGCGATCAGCCTGGTGGCGACGGTGTTGCTGATCAGCACGAACAGCAGCGGCGCCGCCAGGGGCGCCAACCGCCGCCAGCGGTGATTCCTCAGCAGGCCGACGCAGCCGACCGTGCCGCTGGACAGGATCACGCAGAAGCCGATCGACGCCAGGTACAAGTACTTGATGTTGAGCCAGTCGAGCGGACCGGTGAAGATCGTGAACGGCAGCACCGTGATGTAGGTCCAGGCGATGAAGAACCGTACCGCGCGCCCGCCGAACACGAGCCCGAAGAAGCTGAACGAGATGATGCCCAGCGACACCAGCGATCTCACCAGCACGCGCCACTCGTAGATGAATCGCAGGATCGGATGGGACGATTCGAGCATGGTGCTGATCTGCAGCGGGAAGAGCATCAGGTTCAGGTAGCGGAAGATGTTCTTGAAGCCGTACCAGACGGCCTGGGGCGCGCTGACGCCCTCGGTGACGAACCTGTCCGGATCCTGGTAGCCCCATATCCGCTGCGCGACGTAGAACAGGACGCCCAGGGCGATCAGGATCACCAGGCTGCCCGGGAGCAAGGCGCGGCCGCCCCGCTCCTTGTAGAAGAAGTAGCGGTAGGCGACCAGGCTGCCCAGGATGGAGAAGGACACCGGCTTGGTGAGTCCCGCCAGCAGGAAGACCCCCAGCCCGCAGAGATACCAGGGCGACCGTAGACGCCCCCCGTGGTGGAAGTCGTTGCGCATCAGGCAGTAGAGCACCACGAGGTAGAAGAACGCCAGCATCAGCGGCTCGAACCCGGCCAGGCTCATCATGATCTTGCCGTAGTGCCCGACCGACAGGGCGAAGAGCAGCGATGCCAGCATGGCCAGCCGTTCCCTCGGAAAGAGCATGTAGACCAGCAGGTAGACCACGAAGGCGTTCATGCCGTGCAGGACGAGATTGACCGCCAGGTAGCCGGCCGGCGCCAGGCCGAACAGGCGGTATTCCAGCATCAGGCCCAGCTGCAACAGGGGCTGGCTGAAGGCGTTGCCCAGATGAAGGAAGAACTTGTCGACGCCGTTGCTCAGGATGTCGGCGTCGAGCAGGATCTCGAAGTCGATGGGGCTCCACAGGGGCAGGGAGATGACCCGCCAGTACGTCAGGAAGACGACCAGCTGCAACACGACCAGGAATGTAAGATGATTCCAGGGCTTTCTCATCCGAGCCTACCGTATATCCGTCATTTCGTGGTTCTCGCCCGTCGGGCCGAAATTTGGCGCGGCCCGGACCCGGATCATGGGCTATTATCCGCCACCAGGCAACACCGGGCTGGAGGAACGCGTCGGGCGCGTTCCTCCTCGCGTGGATCATCGGCAGGAAACCGTCATGCCTTACGTATCTCGCGGCGGAGAGAAGCTGGCCCATGCCCTGGATGTCTTCGGTGTCGATCCAGGGGGCCGCGTCTGCGCCGACCTGGGCTGCAGCACCGGGGGTTTCACCGACGTCCTGCTCCAGCGGGGCGCGGCGTGCGTCTATGCCGTGGACACGGGTTACGGAGTGCTGGACTGGAAGCTGCGCAACGATGCGCGCGTGGTCGTCATGGAACGGACCAACGCCCTGCACGTCACCCTGCCCGAGCCGTGCGGCCTGGTGGTGATCGACGCCGGCTGGACCCGCCAGGCGAGGATCGTGCCGCATGCCCTGGGGCTGCTCGCGCCCGGCGGCGAGATCGTCACCCTGCTCAAGCCCCACTACGAGGCCCCGCGCGCCTGGCTGGAGAAAGGACGGCTGCCCGGCGCGCGACATCCCGAGGTGTTGGCGCGGGTCCTCGCCGGGTTGCGCGCATTCGCCCTCGACGTCGGCGAGCCCCTGCCCTCGCCTGTCCGTGGCGGCAAGGGGGTCAACCGGGAATACCTGCTGCGTATCACCGCGCGGTCGTGAAGGGCCGACAGCCTTGCCAACATGCGGGTTCTCGGCTAACCTGCTCCATCGATCGCCAAACCCCCGAACCCCCTGGAGTGGACATGCCCCGCGGCACATGCCAGGCGTTTCTGCTGCTCGCGGCGGCCCTCTGCGCCGCTCTCGCCGGCTGCGCGCCTTGCCGCACGGACGGCGTCTGCGATGCTCCACCTTCCGCCGCCGCGCCCGCGCCGCCGCCGGTCCCGGGCGACGGGCCGTGGAACCTGACCGTCTTCCACGTCAACGACAGCCACTGCGCCTTCCTGCCCGAGCCCGCCCAATGGCGCGGCGACCGCGCGCTCGTCGGCGGGGTGGTCGCTCTCGCCGGGCACCTCGCGGAGCAGCGCGCCACCGCGCTGGCCGCGCTGCTCCTCGACGCCGGCGACTTCATGACCGGCAACCTCTTCTGCGAGATGGAGGACGACGGCGTGCGCGGCGGCGCCTGGCTGGACCTGCTGAACCGGCTGGGCATCGACGCGGGCGTGATCGGCAACCACGAGTTCGACCTGGGCCGCGAGAACGCGCATCGGCTGGCCGCGCGCGCGACGCATCCCCTGATGGCCCTGGACCTGCGCGACGAGGCGGGCGAGCTGGAGTTTCCGGCCGAACCCGTCGTGATCGAAAGGGGCGGCCTGCGCGTGGGCGTGATCGGGGTGACCTGCCAGGGCCTGTTCGAGGTCTGCGCCGAGACCCGCGTGCGCGGGCTGCGGCTGGACGACCAGGCCGCGACGGCGCGGCGCTGGGCCGCCGAACTCGATCCCGACACCGACCTGCTGGTGCTCATCACCCACAACGGCGCGGATACGGACACCACCCTGGCGCGCGCGCTGGGCGGGTCCGGCATCGACCTGATCGTCGGCGGCCACTCCCATACGCGCCTGGAGGAGCCGCTGCTCGTCGGCGGGATCCTGGTGGTCCAGGCCGGCTCCCGGCTCAAGAACCTGGGGCGGGTGGACCTGCGCGTGGCCGAAGACCGCATCCTGGAATACGACGGCCGCCTGATTCCCCTGCTGGCCGAGGGCCGCCGCGCCCCGCCGGAAATCGAGGCCGCCGTCGCCGCGGCGGCCGCGCGCGTGGACCGGGAGTTCGGGCGGGTGATCGGCGAGCTCACGGTGTCCTGGCGGCGCGATAGCCGCGCCGAGAGCAACGTGGGCGACTGGCTCTGCGACGCGCTGCGCGCGGCCGCGGGCGCCGACGTGGCCCTGCTCAACTCCGGCACCATCCGCAACAACTTCGACCCGGGCCCGCTGACCCTGCTGGACATCCACACCCTGCTGCCCTTCGGGAACAACCTGGAGACCTTCGAGGTCGATGGCGCGGAGCTGGCGCGCATCGCCCGCGTCAACGCGCAGGCCGCCGAGAGCGGCGAGCACGGGATCATGCAGGTCTCGGGCCTGAACTACGCCTACACGATGGACGACGGCGAGGCGCGCCTCCTCGAGGCGACCGTGGACGGGCAACCAATAGCGCCCGGACGCGTCTACAAGGTGGCCTGCCCAGATTTCCTGGCCATGCAGGCGCGATTGTACATGGACATGGAGAAGCCCCGCACCACATTGGCCGGGGGGACGGTCACCGGCGTCGTCATCGACGCCATCGAAGCGGCGGGAACCATCGGTGCGGCCACGGGCGGCCGCATCGTGCGCAAATGAACGGAAGGAAGACCCAATGGCGCATGAGATAGACTTCGAACTGGTCGGCGACGACCTGCAGGCGGTCATCGTGGAGCTGGACCCCGACGAGGCGGTGCAGGCCGAGGCCGGCGCCATGCTCTACATGGAGCCCGGCGTGCAGATGAACACCGGCGCCGACGGCGGCATCTTCGGCGGCCTCAAGCGCGTGTTCACCGGCGAGAGCTTCTTCATCACCACCTTCAAGAATACCGGACCGGGCAAGGCGCACGTGGCCTTCGCGGCGCCCTATCCCGGCAAGATCATACCGATGGATCTGACCAGGCTCGGCGGCCGCATGCTCTGCCAGAAGGACGCCTTCCTGTGCTGCGCCTACGGCATCGAGATCGACGTGGCCTTCACCAAGCGCCTCGGCGCCGGGTTGTTCGGCGGCGAGGGCTTCATCCTGCAGCGCCTCACCGGCGACGGGCTGGTCTTCTGCCACGCCGGCGGCACCATCCTGGAGCGCGACCTGGCCCCGGGCGAGACCCTGCGCGTGGACACGGGCTGCCTGGTCTCGCTCCAGGAGTCGGTCGACTACGACATCCAGTTCGTGGGCGGCTTCAAGAACGCGCTGTTCGGAGGCGAGGGCCTCTTCCTCGCGTCGCTGACCGGCCCCGGGAAGGTGTATCTGCAGACCCTGCCGTTCAGCCGCCTGGCCGACCGCATCACCGCGGCCGTCAACCGCAACAGGGGCGAGCACCGCGGCGTGGGCGGCCTGGTGGGCAAGAAGGGGCTGCTGGGGGACCTGCTGAGCGGGGACTGACAGGAAAGTGGCGGGTCGAAACCCGCCCGCGACGAACGGGCCCGGCCCCGAGGCCCGGCCTTGTCCCCGCGAACCCGATCACTTATCCTGATGCAGGAACGGGCGTCGAATTCGCACCGCGGCGCGAGCGCCGCGGCCTTGGCATGTTCGAGGAGAGCCCCCGATGAACCGATCCTGCGGCCTGGTCGCGACCGGCCTCTTCATTCTGGGATGCGCCGCCGGCGCGGCGGCCCAGTCCGACGTCATGTGCATCTGCGCGGACGACGAGGCATCCGCGACCTGCGGCGGCAACGTGGATGCCGCGGCCTTCAGCCAGCTGACCCTCTACTTCTGCGTGCTCGATCCCTCCGAGCCGGAGATCAAGGCCTGGGAGGCCTACCTGGAGATCGAGGGCGAGGACAACCTGCAGGGAGCGTGGCGGGTGCTGGGGGAGGGCATTAATTTTGCGCCGGCCCCGGAGTTCCAGGTGGGGATAACCGGCGCCCCCCTCACACCAAACAACGCCAACCTGATCCCCCTGCTTTCCATGCACGCGTTCATCCTAAACGAGGCACCGATCCTCTTCTTCATCCGTCCCGTCCCCGGTTCGCTGGGCTTTCCCGATCTTCCCGGCTACGCCTGCTATGTGGCCGACCCCCGCCCCTGCACGCCCTGCGGCACGGAGAACTGGCCCTCGTTCACCATCAACTCCGCGGCCGAGGACGAGGAGAAGGCCTGGGGAGAAGTCAAGTCCCTGTACGACCGCTGACGCCTGTCGTATGATCCCCCCGCTTCGATCCATGACATCCAGGGAGGTCCGATGTACGACCACGACGCCGCCTACGCCGGATACGCGACATGTTTCGGCGATCGCCCGGAAGCCATCCTCACCGCATCCATGGGCGAGATCGCGCCCGGCGGGCGGGTCCTCGACATCGGCGTCGGACAGGGCCGCAACGCACTGCCACTGGCTCGCGCCGGCCTGCGGGTGACGGGCATCGATCCGTCCGCCGCGGCGATCGAACAGGTCCGCGACAAGGCCGTCGCGGCCGGCCAGGAGATCGCGCTCTGGCGGGGCGAATTCGGCGCCTACGAGCCCGAAGCCCCCTTCGACGCCGTGCTCTGCTTCGGCTTGCTGCAGGTCCTCTCGCGCTCGCAGTGCGCCAGCCTGATCCACCGCCTGCACGCCTGGACGGAGATCGGATCGCTGCTCATGCTGACCGCCTGGCACGTGGACGATCCATCCTACGAGCGGATCAGCGACACCTGGGAAAAGGTGGGACTGCATAGCTTTCGCAACGAACGGGGCGAACACCGCACCTACCTGGCCCGCGGCGTCATCCGCAACCTGATACCCGGCTGGGAGGTCTTGCACCACGAGGAGATCCTGGGTCCGGTCCACGGTCACGGAGACGGCGAAGAGCACAGGCACGGCGTGATCGAGCTGGTGGCGCGCCGGCGGTGATCGCCCCGGATCGTTCGGTGTTGCATCTTCCGGAAATGCCGAAAAAAAAACGCCGAGGGACGCCAACCGCCCCTCGCCCGGGAGACGGTGTTGATATGGCGTCCCCCGGCTGCAGCGGGAGGAAACGGTTTTTTCTACACTCCCAATGGCCCCATGCAGATGTCGAAAAGCCCGAAGATGTAGGAACCCCCCACAACACATGCTCCGTACATCCCAATAGTCCCGAAGAGTCGATTTCTTTGCATGATTTCCCGAATAAATTGAAAAGATCGCGAGAATCTGATAGGGTGATCGCCTCGATATCTTTGCAACCATATGGAGGCATGAAGATGTACACCAAAGTGGATCCCGGGCACCAGCCGGCCACCAAGGACGTCGAGCAACCCGTAGCCAAGGGGTGCAGCTGCTCGTGCAACTGTTCGTGCAACTGCCCATCCGGCGGGATGGCCGTCAATCAAAGCCGCCGGCAAGGCGGGCTCTTCATGGAGGACAACGACTCTGAAGCGATCGTTCCGACATAGTCGAACCGTCGCATGAACCTGCCATTCTGCCATGTCTTCACGAGCGGCGAGCGTCATTATGCCTACGATGTGAACTCTGGCGATGTCGTCGAGATCGATCCGCCCACGGCGATCGTGCTGGCGGGTTCACCGGGCGGGTCGAACGCGACCGTCTCCACCGACGCGTTGCGCGACGCCCGGGGGCGCGTCGTCGTCGCCCGGGCCGACCAGGGCCTGTTCCTTTCCCACCGCCCGGGCACCCTGACCGCCTGCGAGACCTGCCACGATGCCAGCGGCTACGACGGCGACGTCGGACAGCTCACCCTTTCGATCAGCGATCAGTGCAATCTGCGCTGCCGCTACTGCCTGCACGGCAACGATCTCGACTGGGTGCGCCCGCATCGCGACGCGCGCATGACGCCGCGGACGGCGCGGGCCGCGGTACGCGAGTTCCTGCGGCGGAGCCGGCGCGCGACGGCCCCGTCCATCTCGTTCTACGGGGGCGAGCCGCTGCTCGCGCCGGACCTGATTCACGAGGTCGTCGCGCTCGTGCGGCGCGAGGGGCCGCGCGACGACTACCGGTTCAACATCGACACCAACGGCACCCTGCTCGACGCCGAGACCGTCTCCCTGATCGTCGACGAGGGACTCAACCTGCAGGTCAGCCTGGACGGGCCCCCGCACATCCACGACCGGTACAGGCGCTACCGCGGCGGTGGCCCCACCCACGAGGCGATCATGGGGGGGCTACGGCGACTGATGCGGGCTTCGTCCCGCGCGCACGAACTCCTGCGTTTCCAGGTCACGCTGTTGCCGCCGGGCAATCTCGAGGAGATCGCCGCCTATTTCAGGGGTTTCCCCCTGTACGGGGAATTCGGTTGCGCCGAGGAGCCGTCCCTGGGCATCAATGCGGCCGATCTCACCGGCGCCGACCTGACGACCCTGGGGATTGCCGGGGGCGACTTCGCGGCCTTCGCGGCCGATATGGATGCGGCCCGCATCCGCTACGTGGAGGCCCGCGTCGCCGGGCATGACGATGCGCCGGATCTGGTGCTGCGTGCCCTTTTCGACGGCGACCTGATCACCTTCTACCACCGCCACCGCGGCCGACTCGGGGATGCGATCTCGCCGGGCGGCTGTTGCCGTCCCGGACAGCGCCGCCTGCATGTGCGCGCCGACGGCGTCTATCAACCCTGCGAGCGCGTGGGGGACGGGCTGGTCATCGGCGATGTCGAACGCGGCATCGACCTCGCGGCGGTGGACGATCTCTGGCACAGGTTCGCGGGGGCGCTCGGCGAGCGCTGTCTGGATTGCTGGGCCTGTCGGCTGTGTCCGCTGTGCTTCACGGCGCTGGCGGAGGGATGGCGATGCGACGGGGGCGGGGCGACCGTCTCCGCGGCCCGTTGTGATAATGCCCGCGCCCGGCTGGAGAGGACCCTGCGCACATACGTGGAACTCGTGGAGCGGAACCCGCGAAGCCTGGATTTTCTGGAGACGAGTACGGTCAGTTGATGGAATCGCTCAGCCACATGACGATCTCGCCGTGGACGGGATCCCGTGCGAGCCACCGCTTGAACGTGATGTTGTGGCCGTCCAGGAACAAGGTCTCCCGGTTCAGTTCCGTGAGTTCTCCGTTGATACGGGAATAGATGAGATCCCTCATCCCGCCGCCGGTCAAGAAAGACTCGAAGTCCGGGTTCTGGTTCCGGTCCAGGATCTCCACGTGTCTGATCGTCTCACCCTCGACGTCTGCCCTGTAGAAGAGCGCGAACTCGGTCTGTCCCCGATAGGTATAGGCGTCGGCGTGATAGAGGTCCATCTGGCCGGACATGAAGTATTGCAGTTCGAGCTCCAGCTTGCGCCTGGCCTCCAGGGCATCGTCCTGCGTCAGGGGCTGGGTGGTCCAGTCCACGGCTTGACTGAACAATATGGAATTCTTGGCGCCGTCGTGGGTCTTGAAGACGCCCGTCGTCCCATCGACAACGTCGGAGGAGTTGAAGCGATAGCTGAAGCTTTCCAGCGGGTCTTCCTGGAACACGACGAGCGAGACGAAGAAGATGCAGGCGGCGGTCACGAGCAGCGGGCGGCGCCGCCGGCGGTGATAACGAGCCCGCAGGTCGGCGCGCAGAAGGTCGAAATGCTCGACCCTCACGCCAGGGTCCACCGCCGCGGCCCGCAACCTGAGCTCGATGTCGCTAACTTCTCTCATCGTCCTCGTCCGCAAGTGCCTGCAGTTTCTTTCGCGCCCGGCTGATCCTCGAAGCGATCGTGCCCCACTTCTTGTCCGCGATCACCGATATCTCCCTGGTCGACAGACCTTCCTGGTAATGGAGGTTCAGGTAGATCCGGTCGTCCGCGTTCAAGCGGGACATGTATCGCGACAGACGATCGCATTCCTGGGCGATCTCGAGTCGCCGTTCCGGATCCGGCTCGTCGCCTATCAGCAGAACCTCTCCCAGCAGGTTCTCGGGCAACGGGCACTGGGGATGATTCGCCTGCTTCCAATGCCACTTCTTGATCCGGTTGGAGGCGATCCTGTACAGCCAGGCGCCGAAGCTGATCCCCTGCCAGCGGAACTTCGAGAGGTTCTCCATGGCCGCCTGGAAGGTCTCGGCCGCCAGATCCTCGGCCTCGTCCCTGTGCCAGACGTTGCGATAACAGAAGCGCATGATCTGCGGATAGAACTGCTCATAGAAGTATTCGAAGCGCTCCAGGTCGATCCTGGCCTGTATCAACCGCTCCTTCTGGATGGCCAGATCGGGGTCGGCGCGGCCGGTCTCCGCCGCGGCGGGCTTCGCCGGCCCACTGGCTTCGGGCCACGAATCATCCCTCCAACGCCTATAGTCCCAGAAGCCCATTTTCTTTGCACTCCAAGCCAGAATTTCCAGAAAGAATCGCCGCGGAATCCTGCTCCGGCGAAATCCCATGGGGTGCAGGGCGTTAGCGGTCATCTCCGGTCGGCTCGTGCTCAAAACCTCGCCTACGGCCGCCGCCCCGCCCATCCCGGGCGGGTTCGCTATCCCACCGGCTAGATCATAGCACATCCTGGCTGCGCAAGGAAGGCGGTGCGATGACCTCCGTCCCCGGCGACGACGGCCAGCCGCCCCGGGTTGTTCGTCACAGCCGCTCCGCTCGCTCCCTGATCGCGTCATTGTCCGAAACGGTCCACGACCGTCGTTTTGCCCAACGGCGCCGACGCCGCCAGGGCGAATTGCCCCCCTCGTCCCGGGCGTTTCCATGCCGCGCCCGTGCCTGCGCCCCCCCCCCCCGGATCCACAGTATGGGCGGACGGGGATCGATGTGCCGGGCGGTATTCCCGTAGCCTGTTGTTGTGTGGCTGGTTACGGGGGCCGGGCATGCGTCCGGATGACGCCTTTCGCGACATCACGGGATATAACGTTCCTCATCCAGAAATAGTTAAAGCAGGCACGGGCTTTGCCGATGGATCCCACCGGAGTTCACGAGGGCCCGGCTCGACCGGCCCGCTCGGTCACTAGCCCCACGGGGCCAAATGAAAGGGAATCAGGGATGAAGAATTGGAAATGCGCCTTCGTGGCTATCGTGGTGTTCGCTCTGGCGGGCCTGGCGGTGGCCGAGCCCAACATCGGTGTCTACTTCGATGAGGCCGGTACCGTCACCAACGCCACCATCGAACCGCTGCCCGCCATGGGCACGGGCTACCTCTACGTGAAGAACGCGGACCTGCTGGTCGGCGGCGCGGCCTTCGCGGTCGATATCGATCCCGGCATCACGACCTTCTTCCATGAGGTGCCGGAGCTGGGTCTCTATTTCGGCGATCTGGAGGGGCTCGAGGTCGGACTGTACCAGTGGATTCCCGTCTTCGGTCCCGATGACGGGGCTCTCCTGGGCACGTTCGATTTCTACTCGACCACGCCCGTGATCCTGGGCGAGATCACCGTGGGTTCTCACCCCAACTACACGACCCCCATCGTGGCCAGCAGCGAGGGCGTGCAGTACGAGGCCACGGGCATCACCACGCACCTGACCATCCATTCGACCCCGACCATCGGCATCTACTTCGATGAGGCCGGCACGGTGCAGCACATCGAGCCCAACGGCGGCGTCGGTGTGACCCATACGGCCTACATCATGATCAAGGAAGCCGAGATGATCGTCGGCGGAGCCACCTTCAAGCTCGAGATCGATCCCTTGATCATGCTCGGCAGCGCGGTTCCGGTCGACGCATTGGTTCTCGGCTCGCTCACTTCCGGTGTCGAGATGGGCCTGTATACCTACATGCCCGTCTTCGGTGCCGGCACCGGGCTGCTCTACACCATCGATCTGATCACCTTCAACAATCTGATGACGGATGCGCCCCTGACCATCTCGAATCACCCGAACTACGACTATCCGGTCGTGGCCGACAACAACGCGTACCAGTTCGAAGCCGATGGCCTGACCTCGACCATGACCATCGTGGTCCCGACCGAGAACAAGGCCTGGGGCGACGTGAAGAATCTGTATCAGTAGTCGATTCTCCCTGCGCGGGTCCGGCGGTCGTCCCCCAAGGCCGCCGGCCCGTGTAGGAACGAAGCGGGAGGGACCGGTGGTCTCTCCCGCTTATTCTTTTCGTGTGACATGACGGGGGACGCTCGTCGCGACTATCGCCCGTCCCGCTTGATGAGATGGAAACCGAACTCGGTTTCCACGACCTCCGACACCTCGCCCGGCGCCAGGGCGAACAACTCGGTCTCCAGCGTACGGGGCAGCCGGGCCGGCTCGACCAGGCCGATGAGACCGCACTGGAAGCGGTTCTCGGCGTCGTCCGAGAAACGCGCTGCGAGTTCGCAGAAGTCGACCTCGCCGGTGCGCGACATGGCGCTCACCTCCGCGGCGATCATCTCCGCCTGGGCGCGGCTGCGACGCACGCCCGCGGGAGCGCCCCGCGCGCCGGCCCAGGTGATCAGGATGTGCCGGGCGACCGCGCGGCGCACCGGCAGCCGCATCAGGAGATGGTAGCCGCGCTCCGTCTCGACCAGCGGGTTGAAATGTCCTACCTCGAGGTCGAACAGCGGCACTTCCAGGGCGAGCGGCAGCTGGTCGCGCTTGAAGATGCCCAGGTATCCGGAATTGCGCTCCACGTTGGGGTCGTCGGAGTACTGGCGCGCGAGTTCCTCGAATGACCCGGCCTTGCCCTGCACCAGGGCGGCGATCCGGGCCGCCCGTTCCCGGGCCTCCGCCCGGCTGCGAGACACCCCGGGCTGGAGCGGCCTGCTCTCCGCGTGCGCGACCAGGATGTGCGCCGCCGCCGCCTCCTCCCGCCCCGGCGCGACAGCCGTCGCGGCCTCGTCCCCGCCGCCGGGTTCCGGAGTGTCCGCGACGTCGCGTTGGCGCAACAGCCCGGACACGGCGGCCCCGACCACGGCGAGCGCGAAGACCAGCAGGGCGAAGCGGCGCGCGGTCATTCCCCACCGACCCTGTTGAACGGTGCCGCGCCCACGGCGCGCAGGATCTTGCAGGCGAACAGGTGGTAGGTCTGCATCTCCCAGTCCACGATGCCTGCGCGCATGTGCAGGTGGCGCAGGTAGGTGAGAAACTTCTCGCGCTCGGCGGGACTGTAGCCGACGGCCGCCATGGCGGCGCTTATGTGGTCATACATGGTCTCCAGCTCGGACTGGGTGGGCAGCTTCGTGGAGCGGTGCGGATGCGAGACGCGCATCTCCGGGCGGCGGCCGGTCGCCCGGCGCGGCTCCCGCACCGACGCCAGCCAGGCCCGGCGTATCTCGTAGGCGTAGATCATCACGGCCTGGGCCAGGTTCAGCGAGGATTGCGCCGGGTCCGCGTCGATCCGCGAGACGTAGCGGCAACCGTAGATCTCCTCGTTGGTCAATCCCGTCCGCTCGGTCCCGAACATCAACGCCACCGGCCCCTCGCCCGATATCTCGACCAGCAGTTGCGCCAGCTCGTTCGGCGGCAGCAGGGCGCCCTTGCGCAGCTCGCGCGGCCGGGCCGTGGCGCCGGCCACCGCGATCATCTCGCGCACCGCCGCCTTGTGGTCGAGCACCACGCGGGCGCGGTCGAGCACGTCCTCCGCGCCGTGCGCCACCACGCGCGACCGCTCGCCGAAGGGATTGCGCGGGTTGATCAGCACCATGCGCGAGAGCCCCATCGTCTTGAGCGCCCGCGCGGTCGCGCCGACGTTCATCGGCTCGGTCGTGTGGCTCAGCACGAAATGGATGTTGTCGAGCTTCGGCGCCGGCCTGGCGCCCTCGACCGTGTCGTCGTTTGCGGTCACTTCCGTTCTCCGGGACGGGGATTGGCTTTCCGGTAAATATCGTGCCGTCGGCGGCCGTTGTCACGCGCGGGCATTGCGGTTATGATCCCGGTTCACGAAAGGAGAAGGGCATGGACCGCCTAATCGCCATCTTCGTCGTCCTGCTGGGCGTGAATTTCCTGATGGACAACTTCGGGCTGCCCAAGATCGAATTCGGCGATCTTAAGAAGCTCTGGCCCCTGGTCTTGATCTGGGTCGGCTGGACCATGTGGCGCGAAGCCGGCCACAAGAGGAGCTGAGATGGTCAAGAAGGTGCTCGTCCCCGTCGCCGACGGCAGCGAGGAGATGGAGACGGTCGTCGTGGTAGACGTGCTGCGCCGCGCCGGCGCCGAGGTGACGCTGGCCGCGGTGATCGAGGGGGTCGCCAGCGGCGGCCTCGACGTGACCTGCTCCCGCGGCGTCAGGCTCGTCGCCGACAAGCCCCTCACCAGCTGTCGCGACGAGTGCTGGGACCTGATCGTCCTGCCCGGCGGCCTGCCCGGCGCCGAGCA
>JAHIYU010000008.1 GCA_018814885.1 bacterium
CACGGGGAGACGAGCTAAATCGGTGGTGATCAGGTCACAGTTACACGCACGCGGGGAACGGTCCGCGCAGCGCATCCTTCCCCGCGTGCGTGTAACTATGACCCGAATACCCGCATGATCTTCTCGCGCGTCTCCCTGTGGATGACGGGAAACACAAGGAGATAGCCGCAGCAGAGCACCGTGCGCAGGATGAGGTCGGAAACCAGGCTGGATCGATCCGCCAGGATGCGGGTGACCTTGCCGTCCTTCCAGTCGCCGAGCGGCGTGGCGGCCACGCCGTCGATGACCGCGGGCATGGCCGTGTCCCGGAGCCAGTGGTAGGGACCCAGGACCGAGAGATCGAGATTGGCCAGCACGACGAAGAAAGACACCGCGGCCAGCGAGATCAGGATTAGCTTGCGCCACTCCAGGTCGATCCGGTAGCGCCGCTGCGAGACCGCGCTGCCCCAGGCGGTCACACCGGCCTGGGCCACCGCCGCGGAAAAGGCGGCCCCGTACAAACCCCACAGGTGAATAAAGAGAAGGGACAGCCCCACCTTGATCACGGACATCACGCCGCGGATCAGGGCCATGGTCTTGGTCTCCTTGGCGTAGTAGAGCCCGAAACCCACATGCAGGTAGATCCCCTGCATGATCATGGTCAACACCTCGACGCGGGCGATGCGGTAGGCGGGCCAGAATTCCGGCGGCGTCAACAGTTCCAGCACCGTGCGGATGTTGACCACGATCAGCAGGCCCCCGAAGGAGACCAGGAGCATGAAGTAGGTGAAGACCCGGCCGATGCGCTGGGGGGCGTCGGGCTCGTCGGCGATCTCGGTGCGGGTGGTGTTCCAGGAGCGCATGAAGGGCTGGCTGATCAGGAGTCCGATCAGCACCGGGAACTTGTAGCCCATCTCCAGCACGCCGACGCTCTCGAGGTTGAGCTGGAAACGCACCAGCACCCGTTCCACCTGCCGGGAGACGAACGAGGCCAGGTTGCCAGGCACCAGCGGCAGCTGGAAGACGATCAGCTCGCGGGCGATCTCGCGGTCGTAACCGAGGCCGCATTCGCGCGCGGCGATGACGATGAAGCAGGCGGCGGCCACCAGCGCGGTCACCAGCGAGCTCAGGAAGTAGCCGAAGAGACCCCAGTCGAGCACCAGGACGAACCAGATGCTCGTCCCCAGACCGATGAACAGCCGCACCAGGCCGATGACCGAGAAGGCCACCGAGCGTCTCCTGATCAGCAGGATGGTGGCCGCGGCCAGGCCCGTCAGCTCCAGCACGAAGCCGCCCAGGGCCAGGATCAGCAGGACGGCCTGGTCGGACGATTCGAGCATCAGGGCGCTCAGGGGACGTGAGAAGACCGCCACGAGCGCCGTCAACGCCAGTGAGGAGCCGCCGATCAGCAGCACGCCGGTGCTGATGACCCGCGCCTTGAGCTCGGGCGGCTTGTCGTGGTAGATGCGGATGATCCCGCCCTGCGCACCGTAGGCCATCAGGCTCATCAGCAGGGCCAGGCCGGTCTCGACCATGCCGATCACGCCGTAACCCACGTCCTGCAGCACGTGGGCGTAGAACGGCAGCATGAAGAAGCTGATCAGCTTGCCCAGGACGGCCGCGATCGTGTAGATCGACGCGTGGCGGAACGTGCTGCGGACTTCGGACATCTACTCTCCGAGCGGTCGGAGTTCGCATCCGCGCGGCGCGGAGCGCAGGAACTGCTCGTGCCAGACGAGCGACGTGTAGATCTGCATCAGGTTGTGGAAATACCAGTCCTTGCCCTTGTCGAATTCGGACAGGAGCCGGTCGACCTTGGCCTGCAAGATGAAATCGCAGCCGGAGGCCGCCACGTCCGACAGGACACCGGTGATCTCGTCGCGATAGACCTTGTTCTTGCGCAGCCAGGCCTCGCGGTCGTGGTAGGTGACGCGGCTGCGCGGATTGATGCGGCCGCGGGTCAGCTTGCGTACGAGCTTGTTCAACTCCAGACGCTTCATGCGCCTGTCGACCGTGCGCGCTACGTCGCGGGGATCGGCGAAGAGATCGTGCCCGGTGCGGCTCCAGGGGACGCGGGCCAGGTCGGTGACGCGGCGGCGGTACATGTCCAGGTAGATCGGGTTCTGCAGCTTGTCGGGCAGCGGAATGCGCTGGTAGAGATCGAAGAGGTCGGTGTCGACAAAGGGCGTCAGGTCGTGGAAGAAGTACTTGTGCACGTCCACCGACGTCTGCATGCGCCGGCCCGTGTTCTGGACCAGGTGCATCATCTTCTGGATCCCGAACTGCGGGTAACGGCGGAAGTCCTGGAACGTGGACCATATCTGGTCCCGTGCCAGTTCCCTCATCTCCTGCGCGGTGTCGGGGGCCATGAAGAGATCGAAGGTCCGGCTGCCGCGGTCGGCTCCCGTGAAGGCGAGCACATTCCGCCGCAGTTCCTCCTCGTCCTCGATCAGGACGAGGTCCTCCGGCTTGATGTAATGCCCCGAACCGATGGCCAGGTAGGGCCCGATGATCCCGTTGAGAAAGGGATCCGGTCCCGGCCCGAGCTGAGCTGAGATGCCGATCAGTCCGGCGTTGCGCGCGTTGCACATGCCGTCGTTGAGCCAGACGGCCTGCCGGGCGTGCTCGCCGTACCAGGCGGGTCGGATCTCGATCAACTCGTGGCGGTGTTCGAGCCCCAGCGTGCGCACGACCTGACGCGCGATGAGGTATTCGTCGCAGTCCGGCTGTCCGTGGGTGAAGATCTGCAGGTCGTCGCCGCGCTCGCGCACCAGGTGCAGCAGCAGGCGCGAATCGAGACCTCCGGACAGCGCCACCACGATGCGTTTCGCGTCGGCCGGCAGGCGCTTGGCCATCGACCGCTCGTACAGGGACAGGGCCTCGTCCCCGAAATCCTCGCGGCTGCGCTCCTCGACCGCCTCGAAGTTCGGGCGCCAGTAGCGCTCGAGGGATGCGCGTCCGTCCCGCAGCACGAGCCGGCTGCCCCCCATCAGGATCTTCGCGCGACGCAGCAGGGTATGGTCGCCGAAGGGACATTCCTGGGCCAGGAAGGTCGCCACCGACGCCCGGTCGACCTCGAGGTCGACCCCGCGCCAGGCCAGGCACACCTTCAGCTCCGGCCCGAACAGGAAGACCTGATCGTCCAGGTACCAGTGCATCTGCGAGAAACCGAGATGGTCGTTCAGGATGATCAGGCGGCCGTCGCGGCCGTCGTCGATCACGAGGTTGAAGTGCCCGCCGACGCGGTGGATGAAATCGTCGCCGTCGGCGAGGTAGATCTCCAGCAGCCGGCGTGCGAAATCCGGCGCCGTGTCGGGCACGTGCCGTCCGTCGATCGTCAGGGCCGTTCCTTCGACGAGCAGACGCACGTCGCCGTCGGCCGCGAGGTGCGTTTCCTCCCTGAAGGCGGGATTGACGGAGACGGCGCCGAGGACCCTGCCGCCGCGCCGGCTGACGCAGCTCCGGTACCACTCCTGGTGGGTGATGAGACCGCGCATGGCGCCGGCGATGCCGCTCGCATCGCGGTCGGGTCTCAGGGCCACCACTCCGA
Organism: bacterium; assembly: GCA_018814885.1. Classification (NCBI taxonomy): domain Bacteria; species bacterium. Next base: position 3,530 of record JAHIYU010000008.1, read on the forward strand.
AGATACCTGGCATGGATCACGGCTCCTTCCCGGGAAAGCTCCAGTCGACTGGCTGGCATGATAGCACAGCGGTCCGCGGGCGCCACGGGTTCCTGTCCTTGCCGCAAGAGCGGGCGCGGCCTAGAATGACCTCGACGCCAACCGGAGGTCCGATCATGCCCAGCCAGCCCTCGCCCGACCTGCAGACGTTCCCCAACCCCCGGACCGGGCGTGAATACGAGATACTCTTCGACTGCCCGGAATTCACCTGCCTCTGCCCGTTGACCGGTCAGCCGGACTTCGCCCGTTTCAAGATCCGCTACATACCGGACAGGCTGTGCGTGGAGCTCAAGTCGCTGAAGCTGTACCTCTGGACTTTCCGGGACAGGGGTGCGTTCCATGAGGAGGTGACCAACGAGATCCTCGACGAGCTGGCGCGGGTGCTCGACCCGTGGTTCCTGGAGATCGACGCCAAGTGGTTCGTGCGCGGCGGCATCACCACCTACGTCAGGGGCCGGCACGCCAAGGAGGGCTGGCAGGGAGAGCCACCGTCCCCCCGCGACGCCTGGTGACACTCAACCGAGATGACCGTAGATAGCCACGAAGTGGCAGATGCTGCCGGTCAGCACGAACAGGTGCCAGACGGCGTGATGGTAGCGCATGCCCCGCCAGAGGTAGAAGACGGTGCCGCCGGTGTAGGCCACCCCGCCCGCGAGCAGCCAGGCGAGCCCTGCGGACGGCACGTTGGCCAGCATGGGCTTGATCGCGATGATGCAGACCCAGCCCAGTCCGATGTAGAGCAGGGTCGAGAGCAGGCGGAACTTGCCTGCGAACCGCACCTTGAACAACACACCCACGACCGTCAGTCCCCACACAACGCCGAAGAGGCTCCAGCCCCACGGGCCGCGCAGGCTCACCAGCAGGAAGGGCGTGTTGGTCCCGGCGATCAGCACGTAGATGAAGGCATGGTCGAGCACCTGGAAGACCGACTTGGCGCGTCGCGGCGTCAGGGCGTGGTACAGGGTCGAGGCCGTGTAGAGCAGCACGAGCGTCGCGCCGTAGATGGCGAAGCTGACCATGCGCCAGGGATCGCCGCTGGCGACGGCCCGCACCACCAGCAACACCAGCCCGACCACGCTCAGGGCGGCGCCGAGACCGTGGGTGACGCTGTGGGCGATCTCCTCGCCGACCGTGAAGGACCGCTTGTCGCTCCGCATCAGGGCTCCCGTCTGATGATCCGCCGCCCGCAGGAGGGGCAAGCACCTTCCCCGTCCAGCAACGCCTCGACCGCATACCCGCCGCGCCGGACGACCGTTTCGCCGCAGCCGGGGCAGACGGTGTCGGAGGCTCCGGCCAGAATCACGTTGCCCAGGTAGACGAAGTCAAGCCTGGCGCGGGCGATCGCGGCCGCCCGCTGCAGGGTCGCCACCGGGGTGGGCGGTGCCCGCAGCTTCCAGGCGGGGCGGTAGGCCGAGAAGTGCAGCGGGATCGCGCGGTCCACACCCGCCACGAAGTCGACCAGGGCCTCGATCTGCACGTCGGCGTCGTTGTGGCCGGGGATGACCAGGTTGGTGATCTCCAGATGCACGCCGGCGGCGTGCAGATGCTCGATGGCGTCGAGCACCGGCTGCAGGCGCGCCTTGCAGATCTTGCGGTAGAAGGCGTCCTCCATGGATTTGAGGTCCACGTTGGCGGCGTCGAGCAGGGGAGACAGCTGTGCCAGGGGACCGGGATTGAGGAAACCGTTGGTCACCACCACGTTCCGCAGTCCGGCTTCGCGGGCCAGGCGCGCCGTGTCGCGCACGTACTCGTACCAGACCAGGGGCTCGCTGTAGGTGTAGGCGATGCCCACCGAGTCGAGTCCGGCGGCCATGGCGACCGCGGCGGCAGGTTCGAGGCGGCGGGTGGCGCCGCCGCGCTGCTGGCTGATGGTCCAGTTCTGGCAGAAGGCGCAGTGGAGATTGCAGCCTGCCGCGGCGATGGAGAAGATCTGACGGCCGGGATGGAAGTGGTACAGGGGCTTCTTCTCGATGGGATCGAGACCCGCGGAGACGACCTGGGCGTACTGCAGGGGCCGCATCTCCCCCCCGCGGTTGCCGCGGGTGCCGCAGGGACCGTCCCGGCCGGCGCGCACGCGGCAGCCCAGGGGACAGAGTTCGCAGACGACCGCGCCGTTGCGCGCCGGACGCCACCAGGCTGCCTGCACCGTCGCCGTCATCGCTTCGCCTCCAGTTCGGCCAGAGCCCAGCGCGCCACCTCTCTGACAGCGGCGTCGGGATCTTCGTCGGCCGCCTCGCGCACCACCTCGACAAGGTCGTTTCGCCCGGTGTTGGCGGCCACCACCAGGGCGTTGCGGCACATTCCCCCGGGATGGGTCCGCCAGAGCGGGCTGCGGCGGAAGAGGGCGCGAAAAGTGTCGGCATCGATGCGGATCAGGTCGGCCAGACCCAGCTCCGCGTGCGCCGGCGACGTTGCATAGGCCTCCAGGGGCGGCCCGCTCGCCAGACGCGACGCCTTGTGGTTCCAGGGACAGACCTGCTGGCATATGTCGCAGCCGAAGAGCAGGCCCCCCTGTTCGCGGCGCCGGCCGGCCGGGGCGTTTCCGCGCCACTCGATATTCCAGGTGGAGATGCAGTGCCCGGCGTCCAGGGTGAAGGGCCGAGCCAGGGCGCCGCCGGGACAGGCGTCGAGGCAGAGCGTGCAGTCCCCGCAGAGCGCATCCATGCCCTCCGGCGCGGGCGCGCGCGCGGCCGGCGGCCCCAGCAGGGGACGCGGCGCCTCGGCCAGGCCGGTGATCCGCAGGTTGGTCAACGCCACGCCCAGAAACAGCGCGGAGCCCAGGTGCGGGTGGATGAGCATCGTGTTCTTGCCGTAGAAACCGAAGCCGGCCAGCCAGGCGTACTCGCGCTCGAGGAAGGGCCCGGCATCGACGGCGTCCTGGGCCACGAGGTCCGCCTCCGCGCGCAGGACGCCCCGGCGGTGCAGTTCCTCGCGCAGGGATTGCGTCAGGCGGCGGATCGAGCGCCGCAGGACATCGTGGTAGTCGTCGCCGCGGGCGTACCTGGAGACGCCGGCGGTCCAGGGACGGCCACCGTGGCAGCCTTCGCGGGCGTCGGTGTCGTCGGGGTCCCAGCCGTTGGCGTAGCGCTGGGCGAAGACCAGCAGCGACGCCGCCCAGTCGCGTCCCCGGGTGGGATCGAGACGGTCCACGGGGTCGCGGCCCATGTATTCGAGCCCGCCGTGGCGTCCATCGCGCAGCCAGGCGAGATAAGCCGGTCCGTGGGCCAGCCGCCGGGGCAGGGCAACGGCCCCGACCAGATCGATGCGGTGGGCACGGGCGGGCGCGTCCAGGATGTCGCGCAGCTGCAGGGCGGAAAGGACCGGCGCAGCCATGTCAGCACAGGCGCTTCACGGCGGCGTCGTAGCCGGCGAGGAGGCGATCGACGACCTCCCGGACCGAGGGCACGTCATCGATCAGCGCCGCCACCTGGCCGATCTCCAGCTCGCCCTCTTCGAGATCGCCTTCCAGCATGCCGCGGCGGGCGCGCCCCTCGCCCAGCATGGCGGCCAGCTCCTCGCGCGAGGCGCCTACTGCCTCCAGAGCCACGATCTGCTCGCGGAAGGCGTTGCGCAGCAGCCTGACCGGCACGTGTTTCTTGAGCACCAGCATGGTGTCGCCGCCCTCGACCACCGCGCGCTTGAAGGCCTCGTGTCCCGAGGATTCGACCGTGACGGCGAAGCGCGAGCCGATCTGCACGCCGTCCGCGCCCAGCGCCAGGGCGGCGGCCATCTGCTCGCCGGTTGCGATGCCGCCGGCCGCCACCACGGGGATCGACACCGCCCGCGCGCATTGCGGCACGAGCACCATGGTCGTCAGCTCCTCGCGGCCGTTGTGCCCTCCGGCCTCGAAGCCCTCGCAGACCACCGCGTCGCAGCCGGCCTGCTCGCACTTGCGGGCGAGCTCGGCCGTCGCCACCACATGTATGAAGGTCGCGCCGGCCTCCTTCAGGGGACCGGCCACCCGGCGCGGCGTGCCCGCCGAGGTGACGAAGATGCGCACGCCCTCCTCCAGGGACGCCTCCAGGTTCTCGCGCGCGTACTTGTGGATCAGGGGGATGTTCACGCCGACGGGCTTGTCGGTGAGTTCGCGCGCGCGGCGGATCTGCGCGCGCAGGAAGTCGGGCCGCATGCTGCCCGACCCGATCAAGCCGAGACAACCGGCGGCGGCGGCGGCGGCGGCCAGTTCGGCGCCGCTGTTGTAGATCATACCCGCCTGGATGATGGGAAACTCGGTGCCCAGCAGCTCGCGGATACGATTTCCGGTCCAGCGTTCCATGATGCGCCTCGCTCGGGGCTTGCGGTCCCACCCGTGGGTCGTGCCTCGTAAATGACGATACCACAGGCGCGACGAGCATCGGAGAGGTTTCGTGGCAGCGCGTCGGTCGATGATATTTAATAAATTTAGAATATGATTGACTTATATACCACCATACAAGTATGGTATGTGCACCCCGTCGCCGTCGTGCTCCTGTCGACAATGGACCGCTTGCCTGGAGGTCACAGATGCGTCACCGCCGTTTCCACATGTTTCTCTGGTCGCTCCTGGGCATTCTCGCGCTGCACTCACCGCCCACGCATTCCGCAGTCAACGGCGACCACGTGGTGCTGAGCTGGAACGATCTGGGCATGCACTGCATGAACAGGGACCACGCCGCCATGTCGATCCTGCCGCCCTACAACACGCTCTACGCCCAGATCGTGCGGCGCGGCGACGCCGCGACCCCGCCGCAACTCGTGACCGCGGGCGCCACGGTCGAGTACTCCATCCCCGGGAACACCTATTCGGTGGGCAAGACCGACTTCTGGGATCACGACGTGGCGCTGTTCGGCGTGGATCTGCCCGACAACGTGGGACTGACCGGCAACGGCCTGTCCGGCGCGTGCGAGGCCTGCGCCGCGCACTTCACGGCCGAGGGCATCCCGCTCACCCCCTTCGCCGATGCGGCACCGACCGTGGAGGCGCCCTACCAGCTCGGTCTGGTCATCGCCCGCGACGGCGGCGGTCTGGAACTGGCGCGCAGCCGGCCCGTCCTGCCGGTCTCCACCGAGGTGAACTGCGTCACCTCGGGCTGCCATTCGAGCGAACAGGACATCATCTACGGCCACGAACTCGCCGGGGGCTACGATCCCGCCGACCAGCCCATCCTCTGCGCCGGCTGCCACGCCTCGCCGGCCCTGGGCACGACCGGTATCCCGGAAGCGGGCTACTTCTCGTTCCGCATCCACGACCAGCACAAGTTCCTGGACGAGACGATGCCCGGACAGGACGGCTGCAACATGTGCCATCCGGGCCCCCAGACCCAGTGCCTGCGCGGCACCATGGCCACCGACTACGCCATGATCTGCCAGGACTGCCACGGCGACCTGAACCAGGTGTCCGGCTCCATCGAGCACCAGGGCCGCGTGCCCTGGCTGAACGAGCCGGCGTGCCGCGATTGTCACGCCACCCAGTACGGCGAGCCGGCGGGCCGGCTCTATCGACTCAGCACCGGGCACGGCGGGCTCATGTGCGCCGCCTGCCACGGCTCGCCCCACGCCATCTGGCCCAGCCGCGAGGCCAACGACAACCTGATGGCCGAGGACCTGCAGAACGCGGCCGGCACCCTGCGCGATTGCACGGTCTGCCACGGCATCGTGCCCGACGGTCCCGGTCCCCACGGCTACACCCCGACGACGGACGTGCTGGAACTGGAGCTGGCGCGCGAGGGCGGCCGACTGCACGTATATCCCTCGCCGCTGAGGCCCGGCGCGACCGCCACGATCAAGGCCTCGGCCGCCACGGGCGCAACCGGCAGGCTGCTCGTCTTCGACGTGCGCGGGCGCGCGGTACGCCTGCTGCGCCCGCGCGCCGGCGAGAGCGGGACGATGGTGGCCAGCTGGGACGGCCGCGACACGGACGGCGATCAGGTGGCCGCCGGCACGTATTTCCTGCGCTGGGACGACGGCCACGCCAGCGCCTCGGGCAAGGTGCTCGCAGTGCATTGACCATTCGGAAGCGGTGAGTGCGAAGCCCCCGCATGTCACGGGGGCTTCGTCATTCGAGGGGCCGCTGGTCCCCGGGCGTGAGCCGGATCATCCTGATCTTCTCGACGGTGATCAGGCCGTTGAGGATCATGCCCTCCAGCGCGGGCAGCAGGGCATCGATGCGCTCCGGCCCGTCGGCGATCTCGATCACCATGGGCAAGTCGGCGCTCAGGCGCAGCACGCCCGCCTTGTGGATGCGCAGGTCCGCGCCGTAGCCCTGCACGCCCCGCAGCACCGTGGCGCCGGCCATGCCGCGGTCGCGGCAGAGCTCGACGATGGACTCGTAGAGCAGCTTGCCCCCGTGCTCGGCGGTCTCGTCCACGTAGATGCGCAGCAGCTTGCCCTCGTCCTCGGTGCGCATGATCGGCTCCTTTCGCTCGCGGCTTTCAGGCCGGCGGCGCCTCCCCCGGCAACGGGAACCAGCGCAGCCGCTCCAGATCCTCCGACAGCGCGGCCGCGGTCGGGACGGCCGGGACGATCGCATCCATCAGCGCGCGCGCCTCTTCCAGATACCTCTCGCCGGCCTCGTCGGTGGCGTGGTGGTGCCGCGCCGTGTAGGCGAGGCGCCCTTCATGGTAGGTGATGTCGCGCAGACCGAGCGAGGCCTCGCGCTGGAAAGAGGCATGCGCCCAGATGCCGCTGACGGCGTCGAAATCGTAGTGGGACAGCAGGCGCCAGCCTTCGTCGGCGATGGCCTCCACGGCGCCGAGGATGAAGTCGAAGGTCCGCTCGGAGATGAAGTAGTTGAAGTTGACGCGGACCCAGCCCGGCTTGATGCCCTCGCTGCCGTGGTTGATGGCCGCCTTGAACCGCTCGGACTCGGCGATGTCGATGCCCAGCAGCCGGTGGCCGTACGGCCCGGCGCAGGAACAGCCGCCGCGCGCCTGGATGCCGAACAGGTCGTTCAGCAGGGCGACCACGAAGTTGTGGTGGAGCAGCTTGTCGCCGCAGCGGATGACGAACGAGACGATGGACAGCCGGTGGACCTCGAGGTTACCCAGGATCTCGATCCCGGGATGGCGCGACCAGCGCGCGATGGCCCGCCGCACGAACGAGCTTTCCAGGACCTCGATGGTCTCCTCGCCCACCGCGCGCTTCAGCCCGAAGACCAGTCCGGCGCGGATGGCCTCGATGATGGCCGGTGTGCCTCCCTCCTCGCGGTGGATGGGATCGGTCAGGTAGTCGTGCGCTGCGGGACCGACGTACGAGACGGTGCCTCCGCCGGGTACCGAGGGCACCCTGTTCTTCAACAGGTCGCGCTTGACCATCAGGACGCCGGGCGTGCCGGGCCCGCCGATGAACTTGTGGGGCGAGATGAACAGGGCGTCCTTGGAGGCCCGCGGGTCGCGGCCGGCCGGCGCGTTCATCTCGATCTTCATATAGGGCGCCGCGGCGGCGAAGTCCCAGAAGGCCAGCGCGCCGTGCTCGTGAAGCAGCCTGGAGATGCTCCAGGTATCGGAGACGATGCCCGTCACGTTGGACGCCGCGGAGAAGCTGCCGATCTTCAGGGGCCGACCGGCGTGACGGTGCAGCCGGTCCTCGAGCATGCCCCGGTCGATCTGGCCGTTGGCGTCCTCGGCGATCACCACCACGTCGGCGATTGACTCGCGCCAGGGCAGCTCGTTGGAGTGGTGCTCGTAGGGACCGATGAAGACCACCGGCCTCTTTTCCGGGGGTATGTGGGCCGACAGGCCGAACGCGGCGTCCAGGTCGGCGGGGATGCGCAGGTTGAGGATCTCGACCAGCTTGTTGATGGCGCCGGTGGCGCCCGAGCCGCAGAAGATCACCACATCCCGGTCGCCGCCGCCGCAGATCTCGTGGATCACCGCGCGCGCGTCCTCGCGGAAACGGGTGGTCTGCAGGCCGGTGCTGGAGCTCTCGGTATGGGTGTTGGCGTAGAGGGGCAGCACCTCCTCGGCGATGAACCGCTCGATGAAGTCCAGCGAGCGCCCCGAGGCCGTGTAGTCGGCGTAGACGATCCTGCGGAGGCCGTAGGGCCCGCGCAGGGCGCGGTCGCGCCCCACGACGCCGTCGCGGATGGTCTCGATGAGCTTCGCGGTCTGCGGTTCCAAGCGGCGCCTCCCCGGGTGACCGGCAGAGGGTACCGCCTGGCGTGCCGCGAGACAAGGCCGCGGGTCAGTAGAGACGCTTCTGGTCCGTGCCGACGAGTCGTCGGCGGTGTCCAGAGCGGGAACGGAAGGGCCCGGGTCCCGTCAGACCGGCTCATCCGGCAGGAATTCGCTTCATCCCTTCGAGACGGTTCCCGGCGTCCACCATATCGGCCGGCATCGGTCGCGCGTCCTTCCAGATCTCGACGAACTTCCCGAACTCGGCCGCAGCCTCGGCCAAGCGCCCCGCATCCTGGTACAAGACGCCCAGTCGGTAGTGGTCCCGGGGCTCAACGAACAGTCGTCCGCGTTCGTTGGCGTTCGCCGAGACGAGGCGTTCGTACTCTGCTATCGCCTGAGCCGTGTCACCCGACGCCAGGTACGCCCGGGCTGCGACGTCTTGGCGTGATAAGTTGAGAGGCACGATGGTGACATCATGAATATGATCGAGCGCGTACCGCCTGGCTGTGCGGAAAATGGCGGCTGCCCGTTCGGGATCGCCCTCCGCCAGCATGACTTCGGCCCGCAGGCATCTGGCGCAGTGTTCCAGCGTCGGCGAATAAACCGGTTCCACTTCCGCCAGGCGCGCTTCCAGCTGCTCCAGGCACGTTCGGGCGGCGGCAGTATCGTCAGCCTGCAGAAACGAAAGACCATGGAAGTAGGCCTGGAGGGTCCCGTGCAAGGCTCGACGCCCGGGCGTGGCTCCCCGATTGAAGACCTCGATGGCGCTATCGCAATAGCGCCGGCCTGTTTCGATCTCTCCGAGGTGGAGGTAAACCCAGCCCAGTATGTAATCGGTCAGGCTCTTGGCCACCTCGTCGGGCGCGAGATCGGCAGACAGGCGCAGTTCGTACAGACAGGTGTCTCTCTTGCCCAGCCAGAAATCGCAAAAACCCCGCCATTTGAAGCCGTGTCCCTTGATCGCCGGAGTGGAGGTGGAGTTGATGAAGCGGTCGAGGCTCTGCAGGGCTCGATCGTAATTCTCGTTCAATCCATGCAGGTACCATATCTTGGCGTGCGATGCGAAAAAGTCGGGCCGCAGCGCGATCGCCTGCTCGTACTTGCCCAGGGCGACGTCCAGATCTCCCATCCTCACATGGATATCGGCCATGGAGTCGTATGGATTCGCATCCAACGGCGTCATGGTTGCATAACGCTCGAAGTACGCGAAGGCGCGCTCGAAATCGTTGCTGTCCGCATAGGCGTAGGCGATGCTATTGAGGGCGGGCGCGTATCCCGGATCGAGGGAGAGCGCCTCTCCGAGCGCGGCGAGTGCTCGTCCATATAGCCCCTCGCTCCTGTAGTTCACGCCCAGGCACCAGTATGCCAGTTTTTCCTGGGGGTATTTCGAGACCAGTTGTTCGAGCAGCCGCGCTTCCTTTTCGCGATCGTTCTCGATCAACCGGGCGTGACTGGATTCGATGTAGAGTCGCTCCTTGTCCGACGCCCGTTCCGCAAGGTTCATGGCCCTGCTTATGGCCTCGCGAGACTCGGAGCTCCCGCGCAGGGCCCAGGCGAGATAGAGATGGGCTACGGCGAAATCACCATCGATGGCAACGGCGGCCCTCAGGTCGCGAATGGCCTGGTCGTCGTAGTATTTCAGGTAGGCGTCCCTGCCCTTCTGGAACTCCCGGTAGGCAGCGAAGGACCGCGTCGTGACGTCCGCGATCCCGGGCAGCGTTTCCGCTTCGCCGGCTTCCGGGCGAGGGATCCCGCGCACGATTTGACTGGTCAACTCGTCGATCTGTTTCTCCAGGATGCTGGCCGGTCCCCGCCCCCTCGAGCTCGCGCTTTCGAGCAATGCCTTGGTGGCCACGTCGAGAACCTTGATATCCGTCGCGAAGACATCGCCGGCGCTGGTGACGCTGCCGGTGACGAGGACCTGTACGTCGTCCATGCGGCAGACCTCGAAACCCAGCGAGCTGTCGATGGCCTCGACCTCTCCCCGTTCCATGCGCGCGAGAAGGTCCTGCATGCGCTCCCACGTCATCACGCGAAAACTCCGGGACTGCTCCAGGGACGTGATGAGCAGATTGGGTATGGCCTCTTTCAGGTAATCGTAAGCCGCATCTCCGGTCCGGTTCTCGAAGCCGATGACCGCAATGGGCATGACGTTCACCGGTGATGAGCGTCGGTGAAGGGGCGGCCAGAAGGCGATAATTCCAAGCAGCAGGGCGACGGCGACAGCAGCCCCCGCGACCGGACCGATCCTGCGCTTCCGCGCCGCTTTCCCGCCGCCGGACAGCAGCGAATGTCGGCTTTCCCGTGTCCCGGGCTTGCCGTCCAGCCCGGTCAGGTCGGCAAGGATCTCGTCCGCATCTTGATAACGTTCGCCCGCATTCTTCCGCAGTGCCTTGCAGGCGATCGATTCCAGCAGCGGGGGGACGACGTCCCGGTGCGAGGACAGCAGCCCGGCGTCTTCGTTGATGATGGCGTACATCGTCGCAGCGGCCGAGACACTCTGGAAGGGCAGTATCCCCGTCACCATTTCGTACAGCACGACACCCAGCGACCAGAGGTCGGATCGAGTGTCGATCACACCGCCTTGCACCTGTTCCGGAGACATGTAGGCCAAGGTCCCGAACGTCCCGCCGGTCCTGGTCAACTGGGTGTTGTCGAGCAGCTTCGCCACACCGAAATCCACGAGCTTGACCATGCCGTCCGTCGTCAGGAATATGTTGGCCGGTTTGATGTCCCTGTGGACGATGTTCTGCGCATGCGCCTTGGCCAACCCGCGGGCGACCTGTTGCACCATGTCGACGCTCTCGTCCAGCGTCAGCGGACCTCTCGCGATCCGCTCCTTGAGGCTTTCTCCCTCGTAGTGGGCCATCACTATGAATAGACGGCCATCAGCGGTCTCGTCCACCTCGTGAATGGTGCAGATGTTCGGGTGGTCGATGGCGGAGGCCGCCTTGGCTTCGCGGATGAAGCGGGCCTTGGCTTCGGGATCATGGGTGAACTCGGGAGCGATGAACTTCAGGGCGACGGTCCGGTCAAGTTTTGCATCCTTCGCCCTGTAGACCTCGCCCATTCCACCTTGGCCAAGTTTCTCGACAATCCGGTAATGGGATACCGTTTGGCCTATCATCTCGCCCCCCGGCGGGCTTCGGGTTCACCTCAACAGCACGATCTTCGCCGACTGCGCCCCCTCCTCCGTCTCCAGCCGGACCAGGTACGCGCCCGATGCCACGGCGCGTCCTGCGTGGTCGCGCCCGTCCCAGAACACGGAGTGCCCGCCCGCCGGATACGGCCGGCCGGCCAGGATCGCCACGCGGCGGCCGGTGGCGTCGTAGACGGCCAAGTCCACGCGGCCGCCCCGCGCCAGGGAAAACGAGACGGTGGTGCCGGGATTGAAGGGGTTCGGATGCACCCCATCGAGACGGGTGCGCGACAGGGGCGGCAGTTCGACGGTCCGGCTGGCCAGCAGTGCCGGCTCGGACGCGCCCTCGTCCCGACAGGACAGGTCGTAGGTGATCACGACCGGACGGTCCGCGCGCGGCGGCGCGTCCAGCGCCCGGTAGGCGCCGGCGTCCGTCGCCGCGAAGGGCACCGGCCATGTCGAGGCGCCGGAGCGGGCGTCCAGGCGCAGTTCCCCGGCCTCCTGCGCCGGCTCGACGCGCCAGTTCAGCTCGACCCGCGTGCCGGTCCAGGCCGCGTCGAAGTCCTGCAGGAAGACCGGCACCAGCGTGCCGTCGACCCAGCGGGCCAGGTTGCAGGAGATCTCGCCCCGGCCGCCCACGCTCGAGAAGTTGCCGCCCAGGTAGAGGTCGCCCTCGTGGACCTGCAGGTCGTGGACCACGGCGTACCCTGTGCCCCTCTGGACGCCGCCCTCGTACTCGCGCCAGCCCGCGCCGTCCCAGACGGCGATGCCGCCCGCGGGGGCGCCCCCCGCCATGGTGAAATCGCCGCCCACATACAGCTCGCCGCCCACCGACGCGATGGTCGCCGCATTGTAGATCATGCCCGGACCGCCGAGTCCGTCGCCCAGCGCATGCCAGTCCGCGCCGTCCCAGCGGGCGATCCCGGCGGCCGCCGCGGCGCCGGCGTGCGCGAAGTAGCCGCCGGCGTAGAGATCGCCGCCGTGGCTGCCCAAAGCGTAGACGATGTTGTCGGCGCCCAGGC
>JAHIYU010000009.1 GCA_018814885.1 bacterium
GCCTCCTCCAGGATCTCGCGACATCCTGTGCGGAGGATCCCGGTCAGCACATCCCGTGGAGCTTCTTCTGGACTTGGCGGCCCCATCTGGGCTATCTTCTTCCCCATGGCGTGTCCTCTCCTTTCAAAGAGATTTGAAAACGTCAATGGGGAGGATACGCCACCTCTTTTGATCAGGTCATCCACAACTTTCGGTTATAACTCGCGGTCAAGCAGCTCGGGGTGGAGGAACTGGTGATCAGCGCCCGGTCGCCGTGGCAGAACGGGTACTGCGAGAGGGTGGTGGGGACACTCAAGCGCGAATGCCTGAACCACATGATCGTGTTCGGGGAGCGGCACGCGCGGAGGATGCTGCTGAAGTACCTGCGGTATTACCATGAGTCGCGGACGCACCTCGGGCTCGGGAAAGAGACACCGGAAGGGCGGGAAATCGAGGGGCCCGAGCTCGGGCCGGTGCGGCGTAGGGCGGTGGTCGGGGGGCTGCATAGTCGGTATTACCGCGAGGCGGCGTAGGACATTTGTAGTATTCGGGGATTGTATCGGGCTGATACGTATGGACGGGTGTATTCGAGGCCTGCCTGGAATCGGATTCCATTCCGCAGATGACGATTTGTTGCGATCTGACTGAGTTATCGGCGCTCGGGCGGTTGTCGCCAGGTGTCTAGATGGTACTCAGGGACATGATTGGGGCTGGAACATGTGCGGATGGGGTTTTGAGTAGGGACAGGGCCGCACAGCGAACTCGGAACTGAGAATATGTTGAGAACGGCCCTCGGAATGGCCCGCCTCCACCGCATCCGAGACCTAAACTCGTGCAGGCTTTTCCAGATGTCGGGCAAGGCGGGCAAGCACACTGGCCCCCGAGAGGAACTCCCGACGCGACAGAAAGAGAGATGCCGGAGTCGGTCGGATCCGCCGGCAATGGCCTGACCGACTCCGGACTCCCCCATCGGGACTCACTTGACCAGCGCCACCCGGATCGTCGCGCTATAGTCGCCAGCCTCTAGCCGACAGAAATACACGCCGGTGGACACTGCACGGCCGGCATCGTCGCGTCCGTTCCACACCACCTCGCGACGACCTGCGGGGATCTCCTCCCCAGACGACAGCGTCCGCACCATCCGGCCCGCCACATCGTAAACGCCCAGGTGCACGCGCGCGGCGTGGGGCAGGTCGTAGCGGATCGTCGTCTGCGGGTTGAACGGGTTCGGGAAGCACCCGACCAGCCGCGTGCGCGCAGGAGGCGTGTCCGACGAACCGGTCGCCGCATCGTTAGGAACCGCTTCGCTGACGTTCCCAGCGTCGTCGACCGACGCCACCTTGTAGTACACCCCCCAGGTACCGCCGGAATCGATCCACGAGGTCGCCTTTATCTGCGCGACGCGGGAGTCCACCGTCGGCTCGAAGTCCGGGTCGTCCCCCCGGTACACGTCGTACCAAGCCAGATCGGGCGCATCGGAGGCGGTCCACGACAGGTGGTTCTGCGGACCGTATTCGACCGCGAAACTGGCCGGTGGCGGCGGCACGATGTTGTCGATCGAGTAGCCGCTGTCGGGAGCGGAGTCGAAGTAGATGTCCGGGTCCGCCGTCATGGCCGAGACGAAGAAGACGGACCAGTGGATGCCGGTTGCCGTGGAGTCGGCCAGGGTCGGAGCCACGTACTGGTAGCCGTAGTCACCGCGGGCCGGGACCGTGAGGAGGTAGTCCCAGCCGAGGATCCGGCCGTCCGGCGTCTTGACGGCCGCGCGGTTCTTCACGCCGGCCCAGCGATAGATCCCGTATCCGACGATGGGGGTCGGGGCGCCCGGGTCGTCGTAGAGGGAGGCATCCCAGTCCAGGCGGACCTGGAGGCCCTGGTCGGCCGGGACATCGGTGACAGTCTGGATCGCGGGCGGGGCGGAGAGGAATCCGGTGTCGAAGTACACGTCGTAAAACGATCCGCGATAATCGGCCCAAGCCACGCACGCCTCCTCCTCCAGAGATCTGGTCGGGTTGACGCAAATCGCGGGCCGGCTGTACACGGAGCTCGCCCAGTTGGCCTCGTTGACCAGCGTCGTCGGCGCCCAGGGCAGCGGCGAGGTAGCGTCAGTGTAGGTGTACTCGATGTCATAGGCGCGCCAGAAGGCGGCGTGATAGCGGCCGCCGCTGTCGCTGACTGACAAAGCCACGCTTTTCTCGTTGTCGAAGGTCCGAGGCAGCGGGGACTCGGCGCCAAAAGAAGTCCCGCCATCCGTCGAATAAACGCAGTAGATGTCGGTCTGGGATACGACTGACCCCGTGTAGGCGACCATCACGGTCGAAACGCCGATCGCCGCCGCCACGGACGGATGCCAGGTGCCGTCTTCGGCCGTGGTCAGTTGCACGGGCGCGTTCCACGAGCCGCCGTAGTTCGTGCTGCGACTCGCCCAGACCTCCGTCTTCCAGGCGCTGCCCGTCCAGCCCGGCTTCTCGAACGCTACGAACAGCCCGGCGGTACCGTAGGCGATGTCGGGACGGCTCGCGAACGTCGAACTATCTGAGCCGCCGGTAATGTCAACGGGCGCCGAGTAGGTCAGCCCGTAGTCCAGGCTGCGCGTGAACATCGTGGCGTAGTAGTCAACCGCGTAGACGGAATACGTGACGTATACATAGAACACGTCGTAGATCGGATTGTCCGTGCAGATGCGTGGATGGATGTCCGGCGTTCCGGTGATGCCAGACGCAGCCGTCACGGAGGTCCAGTTCCCGGTGTTGTTGGGATCGACTCGAACCACGACGATGCGTTTGGTCGTGTCGGACATCGTCGCTTCATACGCGAGGAAGAGCCAGGTTTCTCCATTTGTGCGGTTGGCGTAGGTTATGGCCGGGTTCCGCGATTCGTTGCCGGACTTGTATGAAACGAGCCAAGCCCAGGTCAGCCCGCCGTTGGTGGAACGGTAGATGCGTATCCAGCCATCGTAGGCCCCGTACTGCTCAACCGCGATGAACAGCGTTCCGTCGGGCGTCTTACACATCGCCGGTTCGACTTCGTCGAACGTGGGGTCAGTCACCAGGACGTCGCCCTGCCAGCGCGAGCCCCCGCCTTCGGAGAGATCGCCCGGAGCCATCAGGTCTTCATCGGCGGCTTCCTGTTTCGGGCCGGGCCGGCCGCCCGGTTCGGGTCGCTCGGGCGCCGCGTTCCAGGCAGCGAGCGCCGGATCGGGGCGCTGCTCCACTCGCGCGCCGGTCGGATCGCCAGTTGCAATGGTCTGCGCCATTACCGCACTGGTCCACACCAGCCCGACAATCAGGGCGAGGCGCGATTTCCATGTGTCCCGCATGACAATTCTCCTTGATGGAAGGTGATCCCTTGACCGGTTCGAGCCAGCCGACGTTACGGTTGTCGCGCCAGGCGATGATGGCACCGCCGGCGCCGTCAGAGGCGGCGACCGGGTAGAGTTGCCGGTCCGCTGCTGTCCCTTCTGTACGTCGTCAGACCAGTGGCACAGATCGGCTCGTTTGCTAATAGACACTCTGCCTTGCTAACGACGGTTTGATCGCCGTCTCCTTCTTCCGGTTTCGACCCTGATTGTACCACTTCCTCTGCCGGAGTGTTTGGGTTTTCAGCCGCTGGCGAGCCGTCTGGATTTCGCAGCCCCGGCTGACATAGATCCGGATAACCTCTTAATCCGGGCTCTTCCGGTTCTTGCGTAGTTGAGGGTTGAAAAAATGTGGACATGCCAGTCTCCTATGAAGTTACGACGCTTCAGCAAGGAGGCAAACGAAGCATGTCCACGTCCTTACTCTAACACGGATGGGGTCTGCAGGACTAC
>JAHIYU010000010.1 GCA_018814885.1 bacterium
CACCGGCGGTCGCGGCCGCCGGCTGGCCGGGCGCCGGTGCCGAGTCTGCGGGACAGGTCCGCGCGTCGAACCTGCTCCTGTACCAGGTGGGCAGGGATCCCGGCACCGATCCCGACACGCTCACGGAGATCTTCGATCAGTTCAACTTGGAGTATTCCCACGACGCCTGGCGCGTGGGGCTGCGCACGGAGAGCTTCCGGCCATCGCGAGACGACGGCTTCATATCCTCCGCCTACGACGAGATCACGCAGAAATTCGTGGACTGGCGCGACGACGGGATCCACCTGCGCGTCGGCAGCGGCTACGCCACCCTGGGACGGGGTCTGCTCTTTCGCGCCTTCGAGCTGACCGGCGTCGTCCAGGACGCCGTCTTCCCGCCCTCGAAGTACGTGGACAGCCGCGACCTCGACGGCTTCGTCCTTGAAGCGGACCGCGGCCCCGTGCGCGCGACGGTGCTGGCGGGCGAACCCGTGCGTTACCCGGAGTTCCCCCACGGCCTCGCGGACTTTTCGCTGCCGCGGCGGCAGGGCTCCGTCAGCGGCGGGCACGCCGCGTTCAGATTGCACCGCGGCCTCGAGGTCGGCGCGGGTTACCTGCGGACCGAGATGATCGCCGCCGACGGGCTGGAGGAGCTGGGCGGCGCCGACCTGACGCTGCGCCTGTCCCCCCTGGTCCCAGCGCTGAGCGCGAGCGGCGCCGAGGCCAGCTTCTACATGGAATATGCCGGCCGCGGCTGGCGCCCCCTCTCGGACGGGCTCGACACGGGCGATGAGACGCCTCACGCCCTCTACACCGCCACCGAGCTCAGCTACGGCCGCTGGGGCCTCAGCTTCGAGACCAAGGACTACCGGGACTTCGCGATCGGGGTGAACGATCCGCCGAATCTCGTCCCCGAGATGCGCCAGCACCTGCTCAACCGCATGTCGCACTTCCTGCTGCAGAACGACGAGCGCGGGCATCAGATATCGGCGATGGGCGCCCTGCCGGGCGACTGGACCGTGCAGCTCGAATCGGCGCACGCCATGAACCAGGTCAACGGACCGCGCGACTACCGCCTGAACTTCATCGGACTGGAGAGCCCGGCGCACGCGGCGACGCGGGGCGAGATCTTCGCCGCCGTGGGCCAGGACGAGGTCGAGAGCATCGCCGACCACTGGACGGTGGGCGGTTCGGTGGATCGCGACCTCGGCGAGCTGCTGGCCCTGCTCGTCTCGTTCGAATACCAGAAGGTCAAACGCGAGATCTTCGACACGGAAGAGCGATTCGAGAACATCTTCTGCAGCGCGGGCGTCAGCCGCGCAGGTGTGGGTTCGGTGGGCGTGACGGCCGAATTCTCCAACGATCCGGCCGAGAAGGACGACGGCCTGACCTACGATGTCATCGAGTCCGCGCCACGCCGCTGGCTGGGCGCCTACGCGACGCTGCTGATCGGCACCAGCCACGAGGCCAGCGTCTTCGCCGGACAGCGGCGCGGCGGCACGGCCTGCACCTCCGGCACCTGCTATCTCGTCCCCGACTTCAACGGCCTGGAGATGAGGATTACCAGCCGCTTATGAGGTATACGGCGCACGAATCCACTTGTGCATTTTCATAATACTTGATATATTCGTGCTGTTGGGCGAATAAGGCCCTCGTATCAAACCTGCCAGGTCCTGCCTCCGGTTCCCGATCGGTCCCGCGTCAGTCCCCGGCGAAGCAAAGGATGAGATTCAGTGAAGATCTACGTTGGCAACCTCAATTTCCGTACGACCGAAGACGAGATCCGCAACCTCTTCGGCCAGTATGGTCAGGTCGATGACGTCGCCCTGATCACCGATCGCGATACCGGGCGCCCCCGCGGCTTCGGTTTCGTGGAGATGGCCGAGGACGATTCCGGTCGCCGCGCCATCGAAGAGTTGAACGGCAAGGAAGTTGACAGCCGCGCGCTGACGGTCAACGAGGCCCGCCCCCGCGAGCCCCGGCGTCCCCGTCCCGCCTGGTAGTCAGACTCGAAATCGCGAAATCGACACCCCTCGCCCCGCGGCGAGGGGTGTTTTTTCATGGCTCTTCCGGTTCTTGCGTAGTTGAGGGTTGAAAAAATGTGGACATGCCAGTCTCCTATGAAGTTACGACGCTTCAGCAAGGAGGCAAACGAAGCATGTCCACGTCCTTACTCTACCACGGATGGGGTCTGCAGGACTACCAGCATGTCAGGGCACTGTTCGATGGCGGCCGGATCACCTTTCGGATCGCCCACAAGCCCGGGAGCTTGCGCTGTGCGTCCTGCGGCTCCTTTGACGTCATCAACAGCGGCCAGCAA
>JAHIYU010000011.1 GCA_018814885.1 bacterium
CGATCTCGTAATGGAATGAAATACGGGAAGTTGCAGGTGTGGCGGCGCCCGGCGGCGGGGCGGACCCGCGGCGGGGCCGTTCCGGGCCGTGTCCCGGCGAGACCCGGTGGCCCGTCGCATGGTCGTCTGCCCGATCGCGGACCCGTCAGCGGGCGAGCAGGATCCTGGCCGTGGCGCGCTCCGCACCGACCCGGACGGCGACCAGGTAGGCGCCCGAGGGCAGGAGCCGACCGCGGTCGTCGCGGCCGTCCCACGGAATCTCGAAGCGGCCCGCATCGACGTGGCCTCGCCACAGTTCCCGCAGGGCGCGGCCGCGAAGGTCGTGGACCCTGACCGCCCCCCGTCCCGACACGGTGGTCGTGAAGGAGACGGTGGTCCGGGGATTGAAGGGGTTGGGATGGACTCTCATCGCGAGCACGCCGGCGGCCGGTACGGCGGTGGCGGACGTCAGCAGCGTGAAGGTCATGGTCCCCAGCGGGACGCCCGGTGTGAAAGGCGTCCCGTCGATGGGCGCGATGGGCCCGGAGGGGGAGGTGTCCTGGTTGCCCGACGTGTACGTCACGCCGCTGTCGGTGCCGGCGTCGTAGGGCCACATCTCCACGGTGATCTCCTCGATACAGGCGTCCCCGTCGCGCAGATCCAGGCCGGCGACGCCCGTGAACCAGTCGGGGCTGGGCGCGACCATGGTCACGACCGTCGCCAGGGGGAACGAGGGCGTGGCCGTGAACTCGGTGCTCAACGAGCCGGGCGAGACGGTGTACGCGTCGCTCGCGATGACCTCGCCGGCCTGTCCGCCGGCGACGGCGTCCCCGACCTCCAGGTCCAGCGGCGTGATGCTGCCCCACTCGGCCATGCGTTCGATGCCGAGACTCGCCGTGTCGCCGAGCGCCCAGAACGCGACCTGGTCGTCGTGTGTGCCGCCGATCAGCCAGGAGAAGTGCGGGCCGGGCGGGAAGTTCTCGGGGTGCGTGGCGGCGCTCCAGGTGGCCGCGAAGGTCCACCCGGTACCGGGCGGGGTGGCCGGGAGCGGCCGCTGCCGTCGTGGTGAGCGCGCAGCACAGCGCGAGGCCGGCGGCGAGGGTCGAGATTCCGATCGCTGGTCTCATCCGGGGGTCCGATCTGCCGGGGATCCTGTCGTCGCTGGTGTCGATACGACAAGATACCCACAGACAGGACGAATACCATCCTCTAATACGCGAGGAAGACGCCGCAGACCGCGCTGGTCAGCCCATCCTCGACGGCGGAGAACGGGATCTCCGGGGTGAAGCGTTCCACGCCGAGCTTCAGGTTCGCGTTGTGGCCCTGCGCGAAGTACGACAGGCCCAGGCGCAGCGAGGTATAGCCGCCCGTGCCGTCGGCGGCGTCGCTGGTCCAGGACTCGTACTCGACCCAGGGTTGCCAGGAACCGCCGAGCAGGTAGCTGGCCTGGGCGTAGAATCCGCCGCCCTGGGACCGCCTGAGATCAAGGGTGACCGCGGGCGCCGGCGCCGCGGCGGGCGTCACCAGGCGGACGGCGCCGCCGAAGTCGAGCGCCGTGTAACCGCCCTCCACGGTCAGCGTGCCCCCGCCGAGCGGTTTCTCCAGGAAGACGTCGGCGGCGAGCATGGCGTAATCGACGGTCCCGCCGCCGGCGTCGGCCGCCACGCTCTGCTGGGTGTCGTAGGACAGGCCGAGCCCGACGGTGTTCTTGCCGCCCAGGTAGTAGGACGAGACGGAGAACGCCTCCTCGGCGTCGCCGAAGTTCAGCTGCACGCGCCCCGCGTAGCGCTCCGCATCGGCGCCGGCGGCCTGTATGCCGTCGTAGACGCCGAGGTAGTACTTGAGGTGGACGTCGGCGGCGAGGGCACCCGTCCCGAAGAGCGTCACGCCCATGTCGCGGGCGCCCTCTTCGCCGCGCAGGCCGGAGCCGCCGGGTTCGTACGTCGCGTTGGCGAACACCGTCAGCACGTCCGCGCCCCGGTTGAGGCACTTGCCGGCCAAACCGGGGCGGTCGATGGCCAGACGGGCGGCGGCGGAGGTCAGCTCCTGGCGGGAGGTGGGCGCCTTGTGCAGTCCCAGGAAGAAGCGGGCGCCGGGGTGCGTCGCGTACTCGATCCGCGCGTCGGTCATGCGCATGGTCGGGCCCACTTCGTCGGTGGCGCCGTTGATGGCCGTCTGCAGGAAGCAGGACAGCTTCTCGTTCACCAGGCCCGAGAGGCGGAAGCGTCCGCGGCGCAGCACGAAGTCCTGGACGTTCTCGAACGCGCCGTCGCCGTCCAGATCATCCTGACTCTGGACGACCATGAACTGCAGCCGGAAGCCCAGATCGATCAGGGAGCCGTCGCCGAACTCGAGACGCGCGCCGCCCCGGGCGGCGGACGCGGCGACGGCGCTCAGGGCGAAGACGGACAGGATCGTCTTGATCGTTCCATTCATGCGAATTCCTCGCTGTCGGTACGGGTGACGTGTCGCGTAGGAATGTCGCGCCCGGCCGCGGAGACTTCAATCGCCATTTTCGGGCTCGTCGGCGGGTCGCGGGGATGCCGGGGTCACCGGTTCCGGACTAGTCCTTCAGATCGTCCAGGATCTCCCCGGTCACCTGCGGGCTGCTCACCGGATCGAAGGCATCGAGGCGCTGGGCCGGGGACAGGATGCGCTGGTGCTCGGCGTCGATGGGCGCGATGCCCACGCTCTGATCCCCGCGGACCTCTTCGTGCGGCTTCCTTTCGCCGTGACGGCGGGGCTTGACGGCGTTGAGGTCGACGAGCAGCACGGCCGCTTCCATCTCCTCCAGGGTGGCCGTCGGCGGCGGGTCGTTGACGCGGGTGCCGTCGCTCTGGATCACCGCGAGGGTGCGCAGCGAGCCGGTGGCGAATTCCACCTCGTGCAGGGTCTGGGGCCGGTCGGTGAGGTTGCGGTAGATCTTCAGGTCGTAGCCCATCACGTCGGCCACGTGCCGGTTGTCCGGCCGCTTCTCGAGACCGATCTCCTCGCCGACCAGATGGGCGATCCGGCCGCCGCCGAGCTGGGCCGGGCAGACGATGCGGTTCACGCCGGCCTTGAGCATCCTGGCTTCCAGGGACCGATCCTCGGCGCGCGCGATGACGACGACGGCCGGATTCAGGTCGCGGGCCGACAGGGCCACGAAGACGTTGTCGGCATCGTGGGACAGGGCGGCCACGACCGCGGCCGCGCGCCGCACGCCGGCGCTGAGCAGGGCGGTATCGCTGGTGGCGTTGCCGGGCATCACGGCAAGACCGGAGGCGCGGGCTTCGGCCTGGCGCTCCTCGTCCTTCTCGATGACGGCGAGGGTGGCGCCCATGGCGCTCAGCTCCGCGCAGATCGACGCCCCGATGCGACCGTAACCGCAGACGATCACGTGATCCTTCAGGCGGGAGAGTGTCCGTTCCATGCGTCGTCTCCTCCAGTACTCGCTCAGGTCGCCCTCGATCAGCAGACGTGTGAACTGGGCCGCGAACGCCGCCGCGGCGCCGAGGCCGAAAACCACCAGGACGAGGGTGAAGGCCCGGCCGGGGCCCGAGAGCTCGTGGACCTCGCCGAAACCGATCGTCGTCAAGGTGATGATGGTCATGTAGAAGGCGTCGAACAGCGGCCAGCCCTCGATCAGCACGAAACCGGCCGTGCCGCACGCGATGACGGCGGCCGTGATGATCAGGACATGGCGCAGCAAGCGGCTGTTGGTCTGCATGACCGTCCGTTCGATCGATCCGTGGGATTCGTTCTCGGTTAATCGTCGGCCGGGATGCGGGCGGATTGAGGGCGGAATGGGAGGCGGGAATCCGGAGAGACGGCTGATCTGGCGGTCGAGGGGCTCTTATCGTCACCGCAGCCAATGCCCGAGCATCACCCCGACAAACGTGGCGACAGCGTAGCCCAGCGTGCCGCAGAGGATCGCCGGCAGGACCAGGTGCTGCCAGCGCCGCGCCACCGCCATGGCCGCGGCGGTGGTCGGGCCGCCCATGTTGGCGTTCGATGCGATGACCAGCTCGGTGAGGTCCAGCCCGGCGGCCTTGCCGGCCGCCAGCAGGACGGTCAGGTGCACCGCGAGGATCACCGCGGCGAAGACGAAGAGAGACGGCCCGACGCTCAAGACCACGCCGATGTTGGCGCTGGCGCCGATGACCGCGAAGAAGATCTGCATCAGGAATGCGCCCACCACCTCCGCCCCGGCCAGGTTGCGGAGCTGGCGCGAAAAAGCGGTGGCCAGCACGACCGTCAACGCGGTGACGACCAGGATGCCGCCGCCCTGAAGTCCCAGCAGGTCGGCCAACCCATAGCCGACGGCGCATAGCCCCGCCCCGAGCGCGAGCGCGGAGGCGGTGCGCAGCAGGTCCGGCGGGCGCGAGGCGTCGGCCTGGGCCACCGACGCGCCGCCGGTGCCCGCGGACGCGCTCCCCGCCGTGTCCCGGATGCGATAGCGGGACCGCAGCCAGACGAGCGACGGCAGGGCGAACAGCACCAGGAAGTAGAGCGCCATCACCAGGTTGTCGGCTGCGACGCCCGCGGTCAGCAGGTCGCCCGACTGGAGCTGCACCGCTTCGGCGGCGGCGGCGTAGTTCATCGAGCCGCCGATGTAGGTGGCGCAGAAGATGGCGGCCAGCTTCCAGCCCTCGGGGCCCAGCGGCACGACGTGGAAGGCGACGACCGTCCCGATCACCGTGCCTGCGGCGCCGATGACGTAGGCCAGCAGGGTCGGGCCGGCCTCCCGCAGGATGCGGCGCAGATCGGCCCGCAGCAGCAGCAGCGGTATCGCCAGCGGCACCAGGTAGGACCAGACCACGTCGTAGGCGGGCACGTCCGCGGCGGGGATCACGCGCAGGTTGGACAGGGCGAAGGTGAAGCCCATGGTCAGGACGGCGCCGGACAGCTTGCGGCCGACCTTCGTGTTCTCGGCCCAGAGACCGAAGGCGGCGCCGGCCAGCAGCACCGACCAGATGGCCCAGGTCATGTCGTGGGGGATCAGCGGATTCAAGGCGGGCTCCGTTCCCGGTCGGACCGATCGCGAGTTTCACGCCGTGACGTGCGCATCTACACATACATCATATTCGGTTCGGAACCAATTCCGATTACCCCGTCTGGCCCGCGCGGGATTTTCCGCTGCGGCGCCGGTTGGCGCGATCTGCTACCTTCGAGCCGCTCGCGTCGCAACGCACACGCATCGAAAGGGCCGGGAAGATCATGGGTAATAGGCCGGGTTTCTTCAAGTCGTGCCTGTTCGGCTGTCTGGGGTTGCTGGTCTTCGGGTTCCTCTTCGCGGCCGTCTCCGCCCTGCTGGCCTGGCGCGGACTCGGCGGCCAGGAGTTCGAGGAGGCGCAGCTGGCGCCCGTCGCGGCTGCGGGGATCGGCGCGCAGATATCGTCGGCGGGCCGCGTGATCCTCGCCCTGGGCCACGGCGAGTTCTGGATCCGCCCCGCCGAGCCGGGCGAGGGCCTGCGGGTCGAGACCCGTTACGACAAGGAGGCCTACACGCTCGTGGACGAGTTCGAGAGGTACCCGGACAAGACCTGGATCTACAGCCTCGACTTCCACAGGACCATGCCTGGGCTGCAGGCCCTGTTCCGCGTCCTGATGGGCGCCGACACGGAGAACTACGTCCATGTCTACCTGCCGCCGGACGTGCCTATCGCCCTGGAGATCAAGGTGGAGGAGGGCGGGTTCGAGGCCGACATCGGCGGTCTCTGGATCACCGACGCCGCCATCGTCTACCGCAAGGGCGGTTTCGAATTCAACGTGGACGAGCCCCTGCGCGAGCCCATCGAAAGGCTGTCGATCAGGGGGTCCATGGGCGGCTTCGAGGCGTCGCGGCTGGGCAACGCCAGCCCGCGTTACCTGGACATCCATTGCCGCATGGGCGGCGCCGACGTGGATCTCGGCGGCGACTGGATCCGCGATTGCGACGTGAACCTCTCGGTGAACATGGGGGGCATGAGCGTGCGCGTGCCGCAGGGAGTGACGGTGAGCGGCATCGACGATCGCGTGGCCGGCCTGCGGACCGACGTGCCCGAGATACCCGTCCCGACGCTCCGCTTCACGTTGCGCGAGAAGATGGGCGAGGTCGAGGTGCTGCAGCAGTGACCGCGGTCATGGCGTGCCGGCTTTCGCCCGCTGCCTACAGATCGCGCCGCTCGAACGCGCCCACCGCCAGGACCAGCAGCAAGACGGATAGGGCGGTGAACGCGACGGCCGGTCCGGGCGCCAGCTCGCCGGCCAGGGTCACGCCCGCGCGGTGGTAGGCGAAGATCGACACCGCCCGCCAGCCGGCCAGCTCGGGCGAGATCAGGCGCACGGTCTCGAAGACGTAGCTCCCGATCACCACCCCGCCCGCCAGGATGGCGGCGTGCCGGCTCGTTCGCATGGCGCACGAACCGAACACGGCCAGCGCGACGAACAGCCAGGTCGGCGGCAGACCGTTGAAGGTCGCGGCCAGGAGGTAGATGCGGTCGATGTCCGCGCCGACCGCGGCGCAGGCGGCGACCAGTCCGGCGGCGACCATCGCGGCGACCGCGGCGACGGCGGTGGCGATGGCCAGGTACTTCTCCAGGACCACGCGCCGGCGGCTGATCGGCAGCGCGAGCAGCATGTCGACGGTCTTGTGCTCCAGCTCCCCGGTCAGCGCGCGAGAACCCTGCGAGACCCCCATCACCGCCAGCAGCAACGGCAGGATGTCGAAGAGCTTCAGCTTGAGGAAGCCCTCCAGGGTGAACACCGAGTCGATGTCGCCCAGGAAGGTCTTGAGCACCGGCGGCAGGCTCTTCAGGAACGTCAGGATCTCCGGCATCTTCTGGAACGCCGGGAAGAAGACCACGTTGAGCGCGGCGGCCGCCGCCAGGCCGAGACCCCAGGCGGCGATCAGCCCGCGCAGGTCGCGCAGGGTCTTGAGGTAGATGCTACTCAGCACGACGGCTCGCCTCCCGGCCGTAGAGGGTCAGGAAGAACTCCTCGAGACTCGGCTTGCGGCTGATCACGTCGATCACCTCGAACGGCGAGGCCGCGGCCAGCAGCGGTCCGAGCGGCCCGCGCACGCGGCATTGCAACCAGCGGCCGGCGGCCTCCACCTCGTCCACGTCGGGCAGGACGGCGAAGACCGCGGCATCCGGCTCGCGCGCGCATTCCAGCCGGACCAGGCGCAGCGCCCGCTCCTGGAGCGCCGACACCTCCTCCACGGCGATCAGCCGCCCGTCCCCGACGCTCGCGATGCGGTCGCAGGTCTTCTCCACCTCGGACAGGTCGTGCGACGACAGGAAGACCGTCCGGCCCTCGGCGCGCACCTCGCGCACCAGATCGTGGAAGACCTGGCGCACCAGCGGATCGAGCCCGCTGGTGGGTTCGTCGAGGATCAACAGCTCGGGCCGCGGCGCGAAGGCCTGCAGCAGGGCCAGTTTCTGCTTGTTGCCGTGGGAGAGATCGCCGATCGGACGCGTCAGGTCAGAGCCCAGGCGCTCGGCGAGCGAGCGCAGCAGGGCCTCGTCGACGCCGCCGCGCAGGGAGGCGAGGTAGGTCATGAGCTGCGCGCCGGTCAGGTTCTCGTACAGGTTGAACTCGCCGGGCAGGTACCCCACCGCCCGGCGGGTGGCGATGCTCTCGTCGCGGCAATCGCGGCCGAGGATGGATGCCGTGCCGCGCGTCGGGCGGATCAGATCCAGCAGCAGGCGGATCGTCGTGGTCTTGCCCGCGCCGTTGGGGCCCAGGAAACCGAAGATCTCGCCCCTCTCGATGCGCAGGTCCAGCCCCTCGATGCCGCGTACCGGTCCGTAGTACCTGGTCAGGTCGCGACAGATGATGGCGGGTTCGTTCATCTGCAGGTTCCCATCATGGAGATTCGGCGCGGTCTCGTAGTCGGAGCCGACGCCGTGGCAGAGGATAAGCCAAAGGCGCGTCGGTTTCTAAGCTAAACCTCGGCGTTGCGTCTGCGGGCTCGTGCGAGGTGTACGGATATGCACACAGCGCGTTGCGCTATCGTCGACGTCTCGCCAGAGACTCCCGTTTGCGGGATCGCGGCTTCGATACCTGTTACTCCTTGATTATGAAGAGGTTGGACATGCCCCCGGCCCTCGGGCACGCCGGCGGCATGGGAATTGGTGTGTCGGGGCATGAGCAAGACCGGCGTCGGCCGGGAGGAGTGGAAAGAGAGGAGAAAGCCATGAAACGCGCGATCCTGTTCCTGTTCACCATCGCCATCGCCGCCATGACTGGAGCCCCGACCCTGGCCGCGACCGGGTTTCCCGATGAACCGGTGACCTTCGAAAAGCGCGGCCTATCCGGCCCCCGTTTCGGCATGACCTATGTCACCGGGCACGGTGCGCTGTACGCGGACCTGGAGAGGGAAGGCATGGGCCGCGTCCTGAGCCAGTTCGGCTGGCATTTCGAGCACCAGGTCATCCCGCAGGGGGGCGGCCCCCAGTTCGTGGTCGAATTCGTGCCCATGATCGCCGGCGTCGAATACGGCAAGTTCATTCCCAGCGGCACCCTGGCCATGGGCGTGCGCCTGCCGAGCGGCGTCGAGTTCGGGCTCGGTCCCAACCTGATGTTGACCAAGTCCGAGCTCGAGCAGACGGAGATCAACACGGCCCTGGTGATGGCTGTCGGCAAGAGCTTCGATTACGGCGGGGTCAGCGTTCCCATCAACCTGACCTACGCCACCAACCCCGACGGCAACCGCGTCTCGCTGATCATCGGGTACGCCGTGGCGAAGGTCGCCGGCGACTAGACCCCGTGGAGCCCGACGTCGCGATCGCGGCGGCGTCGGGCTCGTTGTGCTGGCATGCGATCGTGGGGTAGTATGGGACGACGCGTGTCCTGCCGGCGTCAGCCGGAGGGATTTCATCTGGCCGGGACGGTCCGTGCCGGCCGCGGGTGGGGAGTCTCCGCTTGAGCATCGATCGACGCTGGTTCTTCATGCTGATATCCGCGCTGGCCCTGGTCGCGGGCGTGTGGGGGTTCACCATCCAGGTCCATGAGGGTGTGCTGCCGCGCGACCTGGCGGCGGACGATCTCGCCTACCCCCTGCAGGCCGCCTCGCGTACCGCCCGTTCCCCCGCGGAACTCCGGTTCATCGTTCAGGACCTCCCGCCCGGGGCCGAGCTGCGGATAGAGCAGCCGGGCCGCGAGCCCCTGCGGGTGGAACTGGCAAGCAACTTCTCGTCGTCGTATTACGGCGTGACTCTCTTCAGCGGGCTCTTTTTCTGGGTCGTCGCCACCCTCGTTTTCGCCTGGCGCGTGGGGAAGCCCGTCGTTGCCGCGTTCTACTGGATCACGCTCCTGTACGGTCTGGCCGTGATGATCGGAGGCGTCTACTATCATCCGGACCCCGCCCAGCCACGCATCGTGCTGCCCCTGATCCAGCTGGCCTGCCTCGCCTTCCTGCCGCCGGCTTTCGTTCGTCTCGCGCTGTCGTTTCCCCGCCGCAAGGTTGTACTCGAGCGTCGGCCCTGGCTGATGCCGGCCCTGTGGCTGGCATCGGGCGGCATGCTGGCGTGGCAGGCCGCCGGCTTCCTGCGGTATTTCGGCGAACCCACGTCCGGGAATTTCGAGAGACTGGAGACGCCGCAGCTGGCGGCCGATGCGCTGCTGGTGATCCTGGTCCTGGCCGGCCTCGTCGTGCTCACCCGCAGCGGCATGCGCGCGGAGCGAATACGGGAGAAGAAGCAGGTTCGCTGGTTGCTGTGGGGGTTCGCCGTCGGTGCTGCGCCGTACGTGTTTCTGCGCACGCTGCCCCAGCTGATAGGTCTCGAACCACCGCTCCCGCCCTTCTTCGACCGGATCCTGGAGCTCGCCGTGCCCCTGGCCTTCGTGTTCGCGGTCGTGTACGACCAGTTCCTCGACATCGACATCATCATCCGCCGGAGCCTGATCTACGGCGCGCTGGCCTCCGGGCTGGTGCTCCTGGTGCCGGTGCCGATCCTGGCCCTGTGCAGGCGCCATCTGGCCGGTACGTTGTCATGGATACCCTTGACCTCCGCGGCCTGCGGCCTGGCCGCCGGCCTGCTCTTCTCCCCCCTGCGGGACAGGATCGGCGACTGGGTGGACCGTATCTTCTTCAAGATCGAGCGCGACCGCGACGCGGCCCTGGCCGGTCTGGCCGGACGCCTGGACTCGGCGACGGGTCTCGAGGAGCTGGCCCGGCTCGTCGACGAAATTGTGGGCCGCGTGCTCGCCCCGCGCCGCCACGGCGTGATCGTCTCCTCCGGCGACGGCTTCATCCGATCCGGGGACTTGCCGGACAGCGGGACGGAAGAGCTCTTCGCGACATGTCGCGACAGCCTGATCGCGGAGAACGAGCCCGCCGCCGGCCCCGGTTGCACCTGCTTGCCCGAGATCGAGCTGGAAGACTTTCCGCGGCGCCTGTCACGTCTCGGCATGGACTATATCCAGCCCATGTGCAGGGAGGATCGCCTGGTCGGCGCCATCCTGATCAGCCGGCGCGCCACCGATCGCCGCTTCATCGAGCAGGATGTGGACTGGCTGTCGGACTGCGCGCGCGTCGCGACCGACGCGGTCAGGCGCATCGAGATCGTGCAGGTGGCGGCGTTCGAATCCATGCGACGGCGTCAGGTGGACAAGCTCAGCCGGCTAAAGACGAATTTTTTGTCCCGCGTCGCGCACGACCTGCGCACGCCCCTGGCGTCGATCGACTGGTCGGTGCAGAACATGGTCGACGGACTGGCCGGAGAGATGAACGAGAAGCAAAGGTCCTATCTGGGGTCGGTGAGGGAGTCGGTCGATCATCTCGGCAGCCTCGTGAACAACCTGCTGGAGATCAGCAGGCTGGAGAAATCGGCCATCGAGCTGCCGCTGAGCGAGCTGGCGCTCAATCCGCTGCTCCTCAGCGTGGTGCAAACGGCCGAACCGCTGGCGGAGAGAAGACGCGTGGATCTGACGCTCTCGGTGGAGCCGGAGGATCTGCACGCGAGGGGTCACGCCGCGAAGCTGCGCGAGTCGCTGCTGAACCTGGTGGACAACGCCATCAGGTATTCTCCGACCGGAGGCGCCGTCGAACTCCATGCCCGGCGGTCGTCCGACGGACGCGTGGAGATCTGCGTGCGCGACCACGGTCCGGGATTGGGCGATCTGCGGCAGCCGTTCGATCGCTTCGTGCAGGGCGCGGCGAGTCCGCACGCCACGCAGCAGGGTTTCGGGCTCGGACTCTACATCGTGCGGGAATATCTGAACCTGATGGGCGGTGAGGTGACGGGAGAGACTCATCCCGACGGCGGGGCACGGTTCCGCTGTCTCCTGCCCGCCGGATGACGCGGAGGGGGTTGTTCGTGAAAGCTGCAGTGCTGATAATCGACGACGACGCGACCCTGCGGAAAGCCCTCGAGGATCGCTTCGCGTACTGGGGTCACGTGGTCGATACGGCGGCCGACGGAGACGAAGCCCTCGGGATGGCGGCCCGCGAGACCTTCGATCTGATCCTGCTGGACCTGTCCATGCCCGGACTGTCGGGTCTGGAGGTGCTGGAGCGCCTGAGGGCGGCCGGCTGCCGGGCGGACATCGTGGTGCTCACGGCCCACGGCTCGGTCCGGAACGCCGTGGAGGCGCTCAAGGCTGGCGCCGACGACTTCCTGACCAAGCCGTCGGATTTCGAGCTGCTGAAGCGGGTCGTGGACCGATCCCTCGAACACCGTCGCCTGCGCAGGGCCAACCAGGCGCTGGCCGCGCGCGACGACGGCGCGGTGATCGGCGAATCGGCCGTGATGGCGAACCTGCTCGCCACGGCCGCGCGGGCCGCGAAGTCCGATGCGACGGTGGTGCTGCGCGGGGAGAGCGGCACCGGCAAGGGCATGCTCGCGGAGTACGTCCACCGCGCGAGCCCGCGCGCGCGTGGCCCCTTCGTCTACGTGAATTGCGTGGCGATCAGCGACGAATTGATCGAATCGACCCTCTTCGGGCACGAGCGGGGCGCGTTCACGGGCGCGGTCCGGCGCAAGGACGGCAGGCTCGAGGCGGCGGGCGGAGGCACCGCCTTCCTCGACGAGATCGGAGACATCAGCGCCAACCTGCAGACCAAGCTGCTCCATTTCCTGGAGACGGGGCAGTTCGAGCGGGTCGGCGGCAACCAGACCGTGCGCGTGGATTGCCGCATCATCGCCGCCACCAATCGCGATCTTCACCAGGAGATCGCCGAGGGCCGGTTCCGGGAGGATCTCTATTACAGGCTCAACGTGATCTCGCTGGATGTCCCGCCCTTGCGCGAACGCGCCGGCGATATCGTCCTGCTGGCCGGAGTCTTCCTGAAAAGGTTCGGCGCCGAACTGAAGCGCGGGACCCTGCGTTTCGCCGGGAAGACCCTCGAGATCATGAACGAATACGCCTGGCCGGGAAACGTGCGACAGCTGAAGAATGCGGTCGAACGAATGGTCGTGTTGACCCCGTCCGACGTCTTGTCCCCGGGACTGCTGCCGCCGGAGATACTGAGCGGGGCGCCGATGGGCGCTCGGACCGATCCCGCGGGCCTGCACTTCAAGGAAGCCGTGAACGTCTTCAAGCGCCGCTTCCTGGGCGAGGCGCTGTCCCGGGCCGGCGGCAACCAGACGCGCGCCGCCAAGGACCTGGGTCTGCAGCGGAGCTACCTGAACAAGCTGCTGAAGGAGCTGGGCGTGAGGGCCGGTCCCGATCGTCGCGACGGCTGAGGCTTCGCTATCCAAATCCAGCCAGGCGGGACGGCTGTGCCGTCCCGCCTTTTCGCAACTCCGGTCATGCGGGCGCTATTCGTCGTCGAGACAGCGCGTCACGGCGTCGTATCTCTTGACGCCGGTGGTGGAGTTGACCAGTCGCGTGAAGTGGATCTGCGGACCGCCGGTCTCCATGGTCATGCGCCGGTCCACCGAGACGACCCGGCTCGAACAGCCACGGTGGCGCCCTGCCTGGCGTCCGCTGACCTTCGCCAGGAAGGACGGGCCGACGGGTTCGCCGGTGGAGATGTCCACGGGTGTCGCCTCGAGCACGCCCCGGTAGCCGCCCCGGTAGGCATACCGGCCGCCGCCGGTGACCGTGGTCCTGTTGTCGAATACCAAGGGGCCCGTCACGTACAGCCAGTCGTACGGACTCTCCATGCAAAACGGACGGGGGACGAACTGCCCGTAGGTGATGGTGACGGTATCGGCGAACACGCCGGGCTCGACGGGGGTGGCGCCCGTCAGATGCAGGACCGTGCCTTCGCCGTCCGAGACCAGGGGGACGGACTCGCTCACCGGCTGCGAGGGTCCGCCCACCAGCGCGATCAGCTCCGCAGGCAACCCGTTGTAGATCTCCGGGGGTATGTCCCTGAACGACGGGGCCGCGTTGATGGCGCCGGTCGACGCCAGCGGTGCGTCCGGGTCCAGCAGGCCGCTGCGCATCAGGTCGGCGACGACCAGCTGCTGGGCGATCTCCCAGCCCAGGACCTGGTGGTCGGCGGTGCCGGGGATCATCACCTCGAAATGTGCGCCGCCGAGCGTCCAGGTGCCTCCATCGCCGAAAGACTCGCCGGCGTGGAACAGTCTCAGGTGCGCGCGCAGCGGGGCGTAACCGCCGAGCTGCAGCTGGACGACGGAACCGAGCCAGCCCTCCTCGCCGGCCCAGGCGGTCTGTACGTCGCCGCCGACGGCATCGGCCCAGATCGCATCGAAGGGAGCGGCCGGCGGGAAGCCGTAGGCCGTGCGGTCGCCGTCCAGCGACATCAGGGCGGCCCGGATCTGCACGGGATCGGCTTCGCCCACGAAGACGAGGTTGACCGGATCCATCGGCGCGCCATCGTAGGACGTGCCCGTATACGGCCAGCAGGTGAGGCTCTCACCGGCGAACTGGATGTTCACGAGTCCCGGCGGAGGCGTGTCGCCCCATTGCCGGAAGCGGGTGATATCCTGGTCGGTCGGCGCCGGGAACCCGTGCTCCCATGAATCGTCCTCGACGGGCATGATCGAGTCTCCGGGCAGAAGGACGGGGTCGACGACGTCTTCGTCGGAACATCCCGAGATCCCGAGCATGCAGCAGCTCAGGATCCAGACATAGACTACGACACGTTCGCTTTTCATGCCGATCTCCTTTCGGGTGGCGGTTCGATCCGGGACTCGTCGCATCGACGAGGCCCCACCGGGATCCCGCTGCATGAGGATCAAGGACCGGACCACGCCGGCCGGATCGATCGCCCCGGCCGCATCCGGAACGGGGCCTTCGGATTGGGCGACTTGTTCCCGGCGGCGGGACCGCGCCGGCGGGCGCGGCGGTGTCGACGCTCGCGCACAGGCCTGTGCGGTGAATCGTTCTGTCCGGCACTAATCGCTCGCCCGAGGCGCGATCGTGCGGCATAGTCTGTCCGTCACGCGCCGCCCATGCCGTTCGCCGATCGGACAACGATGCTCGACGCCCTCGTCATCCTGGGTTACTTCGCGGTGGTCATGGTCGTGGCCGTGCGCGCGCGCCTGCGCCACGACGCCACGTCCGAGCAGTACTTCGTCGGCGACCGCAACCTGGGCTGGTGGTCCATCGCCGCGTCGACGATCGCCACCAATCTGCACGCGGGCCACTTCCTGGCGGTCATCGGCTCGGCCTACGCCTTCGGCCTGGCCCAGGCCAACTTCGAGCTGAACGCGGTGCTCGGACTGGTCGTGGCGGCCTTCGTCTTCGTGCCGCTGTATCTGCGCGAGCGGGTCGTGACCATCACCCAGTTCTTCGAGCGGCGGTTCGGCGCCCGGGTGGCCACCACCTACTCGCTGCTGATGATGTTCCTCTACGGCACGCTCTATCTCGGGGCGGTCCTGTTCTGGGGCGGGTATTCCCTGGAGATCCTGTACGGGGACGGGCTGCAGGCCGCCGTGGGCGGCACCCCCGCGCTGCGCATCTGCGCGATGATCGTCCTGCTGGGCGCCTTCTCGGCCACCTACACCTATTTCGGCGGGCTCGGCGCCGTGGTCCGCACCGACATCGTCCAGTTCGTGCTGCTGCTGGGCGGGGGGTTGACGGTCACCCTGCTGGCCGTCGGCGAGTTGGGAGGCTTCGGCGAGCTGTACGCGCAGGTCGGCGACCGGATGCACCTGCACCTGCCCAACTCGCACAAGCAGCTGCCGTGGCTGGGCATAGTGGCCATGCACATGCTCAATCTGCAGTACTGGGGCTGCAACCAGGTGATCCTGCAGCGGTCGCTGGCCGCGCGCAGCCTCCGCGACGCCCAGATCGGGCTGCTGGTCGGCGGCGCCTTCAAGTTCGTCACCGCGGCCATGCTGGTGCTGCCGGGCATCGCGCTGGTCGGCATCCTGGGCGAAGAAAACGCGCTGGTCGATCCGGACCAGGCCTACCTGCGCGTGGTGGAGCTGCTGCTGTCGCCGGGGGTGAAGGGACTGGTCCTGTGCGGGCTGTTCGCGTCCCTGATGAGCAGCGTGGACTCGATCTTCAACTCCATCTCCACGCTGTGGTCGGTGGACATCTACAAGCGTTGGCTCAGGCCGGACGCCGCCGACGCGCAGGTGGTGTCCACGGGGCGCCGCGCGATCCTGGTTACCCTGGCCATCGGCGTGCTCTTCGGTTTCGCCTTCGCCTACGTCAAGCTGGCCAACCCCGAGTTCCCCCTCGATCCCTTCTTCAAGAAGACCAGCTACTTCATCAAGAACGGCTTCGTGGTGCTGATCGCCTCGGCTGTGTTCCTGGCCGGCCCGTCGCGCAGGCTGGTGTGGGCGGCGCTGGTGCTGACCATCCCCATCACGATCGCGTTGAACCTGGTCTTCGCCGGCACACCGTATCTCATCCTGACGAGCGTGATCATCGTGTCGGCGTTCCTGGTGGTTGCCGTCCCGACGATCGCGCGCAACGGTTGGCGGCCGGGAGGGGAGCGGCTGATCAAGGTGGCCTCGAGGGGGATCGGCTGGTTCGGCGCCGCGCTTGGGGTTCTGCTGGCGGTGGCGCACGTCGTGTTCCATTGAGGTCTGGGGTTCCCGCGCATCGAAGGTGTCGCCCGCCTCGAGGAAACGTGTCGTCTCGAGCCCATCGTTTGAGGTGGGATCTTCCGTGGTGTTGGATCTATGATGGGCTCTCCCGGATCCACCGCCGCCGACGGGCTGGCGGGCCGTCACGAAAGGCGTCACGACATGCCGCTGGACATCGACAAGATCATGGATCAGGCCGTGCAGGCGGCGCGGGAATTCTCCCGGCTGGACCAGGCGACCACCGACCGCATCGTCCGCGCCGCCTACGAGGCCGGCTTCGACGCGCGCGTTGATCTGGCGGAGATGGCGGTCGCGGAGACCCGGCTCGGCGTGGTGGCCGACAAGGTGATCAAGAACGCCATCGCCACCTGGCTCGTCCACGAGGACATCAGGGGCCTGCGGACCGCCGGCGTCATCGCCGAGGACCACGACCACGGCATCGTGGAGATCGCGCAGCCCATGGGACCGATCTTCGCGGTCACGCCCATCACCAACCCGACCTCCACGACGCTCTTCAAGGTCCTGATCGCCCTGAAGTCGCGCAATCCGCTCATCATCCGGCCCCACGGCGCGGCGAAGAAATGCTCGATCACGGCGGCGCGGATCTGCTACGAGGCGGCGCTGGCCGCCGGCGCGCCGGAACACTGCATACAGTGGGTGAAGCGCTCCTCGCAGCAGGAGACGCTGGACATGATGGCCCACCGCAAGACGGCCCTGATCCTGGCCACGGGCTCGGTGGAACTGGTGCGCGCGGCGCACCGCTCGGGCACGCCGACCATCGGCGTCGGGCCGGGCAACGTGCCGGCCTACATCGGCAAGAGCGCCGACGTGCCCTTCGCCGTGGAGCAGATCGTCAAGTCGAAGACCTTCGACAACGGCACCGTGTGCGCCAGCGAACAGGCGGTGGTGATCCGCGCCCTGCACGCCGAGCAGGCCCACGCCGAGTTCGCGCGGCGGGGCGCCTACTTCGTGACGGGCGACGAGGTG
Organism: bacterium; assembly: GCA_018814885.1. Lineage (NCBI taxonomy): Bacteria > bacterium. The sequence goes on from JAHIYU010000011.1 coordinate 16,887, forward strand.
GGCCGCCTGTCGGAGGTCGCCTTCAACGCGACGCAGCGGATCATGCGCACGGAGGTCATCGGCCAGCCGGCGACCCGGATCGCCGAGATGGCCGGCATCGACGTGCCGCCGGAGACCACGCTGCTGATGGCCGAGCTGGACGACGTGGGCCTGCACTCGCCGCTGTCCCACGAGATCCTCGCCCCGATCCTGGCCTCCTACACCGCCGCCGACCTGGAGCACGCGATCGATCTATGCCGTCGCATCAACCGTCACGGCGGTCTGGGCCACACGGCCAGCATCTTCTCGCGCAACGAGGCGATGATCGAGCGCTTCGCCGAGGAGATGAACGCCGGGCGCATCCTCGTCAACACGCCGGCCTCGCAGGGGGCGCTGGGCGGCACCTACAACGCGCTGCAGCCGTCCCTGACGCTGGGTTGCGGGGCGGGCGGCAAGAACATCACCACCGACAACATCTCCGCCCGCCACCTGATCAACATCCAGCGCGTGGCGCGGCGCAAGGTCGCGGCGCGCATGGAGAGCGAGGTGGCCCACCTGCTGGATCCCGCCTTCTCGGCGCGGGACCTGGAGCGCGACTGCAACCGCGGCTGACGACCAGGCGTCGTCGGCGCCCCCCGCAACAGTGCAACCTCCCTCAGGCGCTCGTCTCGCCCCGCAGCCGCATCACCTCGCGCGCGATCTCCTCGATCGCCATGTAGGAGGCGTCGAAGCTGCGCCAGCCGAACCTGTCCATCAGGTCGTGGGCGTGACGTATCTCGCGCGCCACCTCGCGCTTGTCCACGTAGTAGCCGGTGTGGGCCAGGCCGAGGTGCGTGGAGCGGGCCTCGCGGACGGTCATCAGCCGCGAGACGTTGATGCGCAGGCCGATCACCCTGAGGGGGTCGAGCCTCTGGAGCGCCTTCGGCGGCATTTGATCGGCGATCAGCGGCACGTTGGCCGCCTTGATGCCCCGGTAGGCGAGGGTGAAGCAGGTGGTGCTCTTGGACGCGCGCGAGACGCCGACGATCACCACGTCGGCCTGGTCGAGCTCGTCGGCTCGCTGGCCGTCGTCGTGATTGAGGGTGTAGTCGATGGCGGCGTGGCGGTCGAAGTGCTCGTGGTCCGAGGCGTAGAAGAGCCCCGGCTTGGCCAGGGCGTCGCTCGTGAAGACGTCGTGCAGGGCCGAGAACGCCGGTCCGAGCAGATCAACCAACGGCACCAGCAGTTGCTGCGCGCGCTGCTGGATCTCCTGGCGGGTCTCATCGCTGACCAGGGTGTAGAAGACCGAGGCGTCGCGCGCGACCGCGGCCGCGATGACCGAGTCCACCTGCTCCGCGGTCCGCACCTCCGGCCACACCACGATCTGGTAGGCTTCCGTGGGGAACTGGACCAGCGCCGCCTCGAGCACCTGCTTGCAGGTGTCGCCGCGGCCGTCGGAGACGACGAAGAGCGTGGGGGTCGGCGCATCGATCAACTCGACATCTCCCGTGTCCGGGACATCCGTGCCGGGAACCCGGTCAGATTATCGCAGCTGGTGCGCGCTGTCCGCACGAAAAAGGCGCCGCCGCTGCCGCGACGGCGCCCATAAGGGTCGGCTTGGGCGGCGCTGGGTTGCCCCGCTCGGGGCATGCATTCCCTCAGCCGCTGGCCGTGGAATCCCCTCAACGCGGGGGCGCCACCTTTGCCGAGCCGTGTCTATCAGAACTCACTGGATCACCTCCTTAGCGGGCGAACCGGTTGCGGCGAGTCCCATCTCGCCCGGCCCCCCTGGCCGCCCAGGCCCGGACGCGCGTCCGGGCTAGCCATCGGGACCGTCGCACTGCCGTGCGAGTTGCTTCTGTTGAAGATACCGTCGATCGACGCCGGCGACAAGAGCTCAGCGGCGATCCCCGCCCGGGAACGCGAGCGACTTGCGCTTGTTGACGGGCCAGCCAAGGGAGGCGCCGTCATGAAACCGATCCGAGCCGCCGCCGATCGAATCCGTCGAATCTCCCTCCCACCGAGGATCGCCCTGCTGGTCGTCGGGGCGCTGCTGCTTTTGCCCGTCGCCGGACTGGTTGGCGATATGGTCGATTCCGGCCGCGACGTCCCGGACCTGGACACCCTGCTGTCCGCGACCGCGCCGCCCCCGCCGGCGGCCGGCGGCCTGACGCTCTGCATCGACGGCCCGGAGTTCATGGCGTCCGTGGCGCACGATCTGGCCTCAGCCCGGGAGCGGGTGCTGGTGCAGACCCTGAGCTTCGAGGCGGACGAGGCCGGCTACGCGCTCGCCGCCGCGCTCGTGGACAGCCCGGCCGAGGAGAAGCGCCTGCTGGTCGACGCCTTCTCGCGCTACGTGGTCAGCGACGAGTTCCTCTACGATCCCACGCGTCTCTTCGACGCCTCCCTCGGGCAGGAAGCGCGCCGCACGCTCCGGCTGCTGGAGCACCTGCGCGCCCACGGCGTCGCCGTGCGGTTCGGCCGGCCCTACGGCCCCGGCGAGGACAACCTGGCCGCGCGCGACCACAAGAAGATCGTGGTCGTCGACGACGTGGCCTACGTGGGAGGCATCAACTTCAGCGCGCACAATTTCACCTGGCACGACCTGATGCTGCGGATCGACGACGGCGAGCTCGCCCAGGCCCTGGCCGACGACGTGCGTCGTTCCTGGGGCGGCGTGTCCGGCTCGACGGTGGCGTCGAGCGCGGGCGTGGAACTGGTGACCGGGCGCGGCGGCGGGCGGACCGACATCCTCGACCGGGTCTCTCGCGGCATCGACGCGGCCCGCGCGAGCATCTACCTGGAATGCCCCTACATCACGGAGCCGTACTTCGAGCTGCTGGGCGCGGCGCGCGCGCGGGGCGTCGAGGTGACCATCGTCACCTCGGAGCGCATCAACCGTCTGGCCATGAAGCAGAGCATCATGGACGCCTGCTGCCGCCACGACCTCCGGCTGCGCCTGACCGACGGCGAGATGACCCACGTCAAGGCCATGCTCGTCGACGGCGAGACGCTGTATCTCGGCTCGGCCAACTTCGACTTCCTCAGCTCAACGCTGCAGCCCGAAGTGCTGGCGGTGGTCGATGAGCCGGCCCTGATCGCCCAGTTCGAGCGGAGGGTCATGGAGCCGGGGCTCGCGGGTTCGTGGGTGTGGCCGGCGGAGCGGACCAGCGCCGTGCTCGGCGGGGTCAGCTCGGGGGTGATCGGCGTGGCGAGATCGATCCTGCAGGCCCTGCATGGATCTCGCCGGGAGGATATACGGGCGAGCCGCTGACGGCGATTCCGGACATTCGTCGAGACCGGGATCGCGGCCCGCACCAGGACCAACATCCAGGTCGCGATTTGTGATATAATAACAGCTGGATCTGTTTTCGCAGAACCGTGTAGCCCACCCTTGGAAATCAGCAAAGGGAGCCTCGCAATGAGCAGATTGATACTGACGATCGTGGTGGCGCTCGCACTGGCCGCGGCCGCGCAGGCCAACGTGATCATCAACGAGGTCGACTACGACCAGCCCAGCACCGACACCGCCGAGTTCATAGAGCTCTTCAACGACGGCGTGGCGGGGCATGCCCTGGACGGCATGACCGTGGAGCTGATCAACGGCTCCGGTGCGGCAGTCTACGCGACGATTCCGCTGCCCTCCATCACGCTCGGGCCCGGCGAGTACTTCGTGATCTGCGCCAACCCGGCCACCACGCCCGCATGCGACCTGGACTGGACCCCCGAAACGAACATGATCCAGAACGGCGCACCCGACGCCATCGTCATCAAGGACGACCTGGGCATCATCATCGACGCGCTGAGCTACGAGGGGTCCACCGGCGCGCCCTATGGCGAGGGCAATCCCGTCGTGATCGGCGACGGCACCAGCCTGCACATCGGCCTGTCACGTTTCCCTGACGGGTCCGACACGGACGACAACGAGACCGACTTCAGCCTGCGCTGCATCACGCCGGGCAGCGCCAACACGTCCCATGCATCCGACTGCCTCGATCCCATCGGCAACGAGGATGCGAGCTGGGGCATGCTGAAGACCCTGTACAGGTAAGAAGTACGGCAAGCCGAAGTCGACGATGGGCGGTATCGTGGGGAGCGATACCGCCCTCGCGGTCGTCGTGAACCAGAGAGGATGCCGATGACTCACGCCCGACCGGACGCCGTCGCCCTCGGCCCGCGACTCCGCACCACCGCCTGCGTTGCTGTCCTCACGGCCCTGCTGGCCGCCGCGCCCGCCCTCGCCCCGGCCCAGGGCCAGGATCCGTCCGACGAGATCTTCTACCATTTCATGCCCATCTGCTGGCGCGACTCGGACGGCGACACGTTCAGATTCGGCGACTTCGGCGGCATGACTTCCTCGCTGCCCTACCTGCAGACCCTGGGCGTCACGGCGGTGTGGATGAATCCCGTCTTCCCGTCGGTCGCCTACCACGGCTACCAGCACGGCGCGGGCGACCAGCTCAACCCCTGGTTCGGCGACGAGGGCGACTTCGTCGGGTTCATCGAGGCGGCCCACGCGGCGGGCATCAAGGTCTTCGTGGACTTCGTGGCCTACGGGATCAGCCGCGACGAGGTCTGGTTCCAGGACGCCTACGGCAACCCCGGCAGCGTCTACGACGACTGGCTGGCCTTCACCAACTCGGCCAACACCGAGTACCAGGGCTCGACTTTCACCACCTGGAACGGCGACACGGTGCGGCAGATCTGGTGGGACCTGCGCGACTCCCACCCGGTCGATCTGGTCACGCAGTGGGCGCGGCACTGGCTAGACCCGGACGGGGACGGCGACTTCGCCGACGGCCTGGACGGCTTCCGACTCGACCACGTCTGGCAGACCTATCCCAACGGGCCGGACGGCTGGGGATACCACATCGACACCTTCTGGGCGCCCTGGCGCGCGGCCCTGCGCGACGTCAACCCGGACGTCTTCGTCTTCGCCGAGCAGGCCGACTGGGGCATCAGCGGCGTCGAGCTGCTGGGCGGCATGGACGCGGCCTTCACCAAGCCCTTCGAGTTCGCGGCCCGCGACGCCCTGCAGAACGAGTACGCGTCGGCGCTCTACGGCGCCATGGCCTCGGCCGTGGCTGTCCAGGGCGCGGCGCCCGTGGGAACTTTCCTCTGCACCATCAACGACCACGACATCACGAGACTGGCCACCCAGATCGGCGACGGCTTCGAGAAGGGCAAGGCCGCCGCGGCCATCCTGCTGACCCAGCCCTTCGCGCCGGTCATCTACCACGGCGACGAGATCGGCATGCGCGGCGCCAAGAACACCGGCTACACGGGCGATGCCGCCGACATCCCCATGCGCGAGCCCTTCAAGTGGAACGCCGTGGCCGGCCCGCCCATGAGCAACTACTTCGCGCTCAACGCGGCCGCCTACGCCGGCCGAATCTCGCAGGACAACGACGGCCGGAGCGTGGAGGAGCAGCTCGGCGTTCCCGGTTCGTTGCTGGAGGCCTACCGCGAGCTGATCGCCGCGCGCAGGGACCACGTCGCCCTGCGCCGCGGGGGCTACGCGCCGGTCACGGCGAGCAGCGGCGCGGTGTGGGCCTTCGTGCGCGACCACGCGGATCAGCAGGTACTGGTGGCGATCAACGTCGACGGCTCCGCCAAGAACATGGCCCTCGACCTGGGCGACTTCACGATCGCCGGCGGCGCGACCACCCCGCTCGACCTGCTGACCGGCGCCACCCTTTCGCCCCTGACCGGAGCCAACAAGGACGCCTATCCGCTCGCCCTCGCGCCTTATGGCTACAGGCTGCTCGAGGTGGAGGTGACCGCGCCCGAGCCGCCGCCCAGCCTCGTCGACGGGCGCGGGATCCCGGCCGACTTCGGGGCGGCGGGCCTGCTCGCCACCCAGGACGGTCCCACGCACCTGGGCGACAACGTCTCCGAACTGGACCAGCTCTATGTCCGCGCCCGCGGCGACTCGCTGTTCCTGGGCCTGACGGGGAATCTGGCCCCCGACGGCACCGGCCTCTGCCTGTTGCTGGACTTCGCGCCGGGCGGACAGAACGTGCTCGACCTCTCCGACGTCTCGCCCCCGCCCAACGGCCCGGACATGTTGACCGGTCTGCGCCTTGACGCTGGATTCGCTCCCGACCAGCTGCTCTTCGTCAACACCTTCAGCGGGAACATCTATGTCGATCTCTACGCGCTGCTCGACGGCGGCGGCACCGACAAGACCTACCGCGGCGCCGGCACCGTGGGCGCGGGGCACGGCGTGCTCTCCGGCGGCGTCAATCCCAACGGCCTGCGGGTCGCCCAGGACAACTCCAACACCGGCGGCGTGACCGCGTCCGACGTGTCCGACGCGGCCAGCGCCACGACCGGCTGCGAGATCTACATGTCCCTGGCCGACCTGGGTCTGGCCGGCGGGGACATCGACGGCGTGAAGCTGGCGGCGTTCCTGCTCGAGAGCGGCGGCGATGTCAGCAACCAGTGGCTGCCGGGCCTCGGCGGTCTGACGGGCAGCCTGGGCGTCGCGCCCGACATGACGGAGATCGCGGGGGACCAGTTCGTCGTGCTGGACTCGGCGACGGCCGTCGGGGGACCGGCCGGCGGCGACGGCACGTGGGACCTGTCGGTATCGACCGGCGGCGGCTCCGCTCGCGTCGTGGTGATCAACCTGCGCCTGCCCTCGGCCCGGCTCGTCGGTCTCGCCGTCTACAACGTGCGCGGCGAGCGTGTGCGCGAGCTGTTTTCCGGGCGCGAGCTGCCGGCCGGCGACCACGTGTTCGGCTGGGATGGCCGGGACGATCGCGGCCACGGTGTCCCCGCCGGCGTCTACCTCTGCCGATTGCAGTCGGGAGCAGACCAGCAGGCGCGAAGCGTGGTCCTGGTGAAGTGAGTGCCCAGCCAAGGGCACATCGTAGCTAGCTGGCTGAGAGGTGCCAGCCGGGGTAGATGCCTGTCAGCCCCGTAGCGAGGGGCCGGGTCGTCCGTGGTAACACGACGGCCTAAGCGGCCCGACAACGTC